>NZ_JBHYJH010000004.1:0-185728 GCF_042740445.1 Streptomyces sp. NPDC059003
GCAGTCGGCCCGCAGGTCGGGGTGGGCTGATCGCGGGGGGTGCGGGGACACGGCGGTGACTCCTGATGCGGGGCGGGCGGGCAGTGAGTAGGCGTACGCCCGTGCTGAGCGCAGGGGCGTACGGGGATCGCGGCTGTTACTGGCCCTGCGCCTGGCCCTTGGCGTCCTGCTCCGCCTTCTTCGCCTTGATGCGCGCGGCTTCCTTGCGGACGTCCGCCTGGGTGGCGCGCTCGCGCTCCAGCCACTCGGGGCGCTCTTCCTTCAGCGCGTCGATCTGCTCCGTGGTGAGGGCGTCCGTGACGCCGCCGCGCGCGAGCCCCGACACGGAGACGCCCAGCTTCGCCGCGACCACCTGGCGCGGGTGCGGGCCGTCGCGGCGCAGGTCCCGCAGCCACTCGGGCGGGTCGGCCTGCAGCGCGTTGAGCTCGGCCCGTGAGACGACACCCTCCCGGAACTCGGCGGGGGTGGCCTCGAGGTACACACCCAGCTTCTTCGCCGCCGTGGCGGGCTTCATCGTCTGGGAGGTCTGGTGCGACGTCATACGACAAGGGTAACGAGCAGGTGAGCGACTTGTGACCACGACCGGCGCGGGTGCCGGAGGACCTGGCCGGTGAGCCGGGCGGCGACTACTGCCGGTAGTCTGGCGCGGTGACAGGCTCGGAAGACTCCCCTACGTTTCGGCTCGCCTACGTCCCCGGGGTGATGCCCACGAAGTGGGTGCGTATCTGGAACGAGCGGCTGCCCGACATCTCCCTGACCCTCGTCCCCGTGGCCCCCGGCGACGCGTGTGCGCTGCTGCGGGCGGGCGACGCCGACGCCGGTTTCGTGCGCCTGCCGGTCGACGGCGACGACCTCAGCGCGATCCCCCTGTACACGGAGACGACGGTGGTCGTGGTCCCCAAGGACCACATCGTGGCGGCCGTCGACGAGGTGTCCACCGCGGACCTGGCCGACGAGGTCCTGCTGCACCCCCTCGACGACACCCTCGACTGGGAGCGCCCGCCGGGGGAGCCCGCCTTCGAGCGCCCCGCCACCACGGCCGACGCCGTCGAGCTGGTGGCCGCGGGCATCGGCCTCCTCGTCGTCCCGCAGTCACTCGCCCGGCTGCACCACCGCAGGGACCTCACCTACCGCCCGGTCCCGGACGCCCCCGCGTCGCGCGTCGCGCTGTCCTGGCCCGCGGACGCGACGACCGACATGGTCGAGGACTTCATCGGCATCGTCCGCGGCCGCACCGTGAACAGCACGCGCGGCCGTCGCGCCGAGGCCCCCGCCCAGCAGAAGCCCAAGCCCAAGCAGTCCGAGCAGGGCGGCGCACGCCGCAAGCCCGCGGCGGGACAGCCCTCGGGGAAGGGCCCGCGCCGAGGCTCCGGCGGCCAGAAGGGCGGCCAGAAGCCCGCGAAGCGGGGCAAGCCGCGCCGCCGGTCGTAGCCCGGAGCAGCCGGCGTCCGTCGAAGGGCGCGACGGCCGCACCCGTACGTACAGACGGTGTGATTGGCTACGCCTCATGCGTCTCAGACGAGAGAGGGCAGTGCCCCCCTTCGACCCCGAACTGGACGTCGTGCTCGCGAGGTTCGGCCCGGAGGCACGGGAGTCGATCACGCCGGAGAACCTCGCGGCACGGCAAGCGCGGGATGCCGCGTCCCGGCCAAGGCCGACCGCCGATGACCTCCGCGCCGACGGCCGCTTCGAGGTCGAGGAGCTTCGCGTGCCGGGACCGCCGGACGGACCGGAGGTCACGCTCGTGAGCGCCCGGCCGGCCGGGGCCGTCGGGCCGCTGCCGCTGCTGTACTACATGCACGGCGGCGGCATGGTCATGGGCAACGCGTGGTCCGTGCTCCCGGGGATCCTGAGCGAGTGGGTCCACCCGCTGGAGCTGGCCGTGATCTCGGTCGAGTACCGCCTCGCGCCGCAGACGCGCTACCCGGGACCGCTGGAGGACTGCTACGCCGGACTCGTCTGGGCGGCCGGGCACGCGGCCGACCTCGGCATCGACGCGGACCGCATCATCATCGGCGGGAAGAGCGCGGGCGGCGGGCTCGCCGCGGCCCTCGCCCTGCTGGCCCGCGACCGCGGCGGCCCCGGGGCCCTCGGGCAGCTGCTGCTCTGCCCGCTGCTCGACGACCGCAACAACACGTTCTCCGGCGAGCAGATGTCGGGCACGGGCCTGTGGGACCGCACCTCCAACGCGACCGTGTGGCAGGCCCTCCTCGGCGACCGCTACGGGGCCGAGGACGTCCCGCCCTACGCCGCCCCGGCCCGCGCCACGGACCTCTCCGGGCTCCCCCCGGCCTACATCGAGGTCGGGTCGGCCGAGATGCTCCGGGACGAGGACGTGGCGTACGCGAACGCGATCTGGCGGGCCGGTGGCCAGGCCGAACTCCATGTGTGGCCCGGCGCCTACCACGGCTTCGACGGCATCGCACCGAAGGCGGCCCTCAGCCTGGACGCCCGCAACGCCCGCACCCGCTGGCTCCGGCGCCTCCTGGAGCAGTCCGGTCGCCCCTGACGCCGGGCCGCGCGCCAGGTCACCGGGGACGCGTCACCAGCGGACGGCCGTGAAGTCGATCGGCTCGGGGCGCAGGTGCCGCGTACGTTCCGCCAGGCCGCGCACCCCCCGGGACATCTCGTCGGCGGGGAGGCGGCGCCGGTCCCCATGGCCGGGCAGGACCCACTCGAAGCGCAGCCGACCGGCGGTCCTGGACAGGGACGTGGCCAGCTCCTCGATGGAGTACCAGGTCACGCTCTGCGCCACTTCCAGGTCGCCGGTCGTGCGCGACCAGTAGAAGCTGTCCCCGCTGAAGCAGTACCGGTCGTCCGCCAGGTACAGCACGCTGCCCCGGGTGTGCCCCGGCAGCGGATGGGCGACGACGCCCTCGCCGATCCCGACCGGCTCGACGCCCCGGATCACCTGGTCGGCGTCCGGTGCCGCGTCGAGGTCGCCTTCGTGGATCCACAGCCGCGCGCCGTAGTGGTCGGCGTAGCGGCGGCCGTGGGCGACGTGGTCGCGGTGGGTGAGCAGGACGTCGGTGACGGGGCCCGACGCCGCGTACCGCTCGGCCAGCCCACGGCTCCAGCGCGGGGTGTCGATCATCATGGCCGTGCCGGACGGCCGCAGCAGCAGATAGGAGTTGGCCCCGGCGGTGTGCGGAGAGTTGTGGCCGCAGATCAGTACGCCGTCGTCCAGGGCCATGGGGAACGGGTCGAGCGCCGCGTCGGGTTGCCGCCCCGAGGCCGTGCGGATGGAGCGGGTGTGGCAGGCGAAGGCGGCGGCGTGTAAGCGGCGCGCCTCCGCCTCGTCGTGCGGTGGGCGCAGCACCTCCGACCTGCCGTCGGCCTCCGTGATCAGGTCGGGCGCGAACTGCCGGGCCACATCGCAGTTGGTGCACCGGCCGTCCACGTACCAGCCGTCCATGACGGGACTCCTTCCGAGGGGAACGGGACCCCGGACGGGGCCGCCCCTTCAGGGATATCCCACGCGCCGCGGCAACCGATAGGCCCCGCCGATCTGGTGCTTCGGGCCGTGATGCCATCTCACGGCCGGCTGAGCGGAAGGGTGCATATCGCCACATTGCGGGACTTGAGTTACTGGCTCAGCCAACCCCGAATACGGCGCCGGGCTCGGCGTGGTCGACCGGACCGTCGAACCGGGCCGAGGCGCGGGCCACCGCCTCCCGCGGGGTGAGGAAGGGGCCGACGTGCGTGACCACCAACCGGCCCGCCCCCGCCGCGCGGGCGGTGTCACCGGCGTCCTCCGGCGTGTGGTGGACCCACGGTTCCGTCGCGCGCGGCGCCTCCGCACTCTCGGCCTCGCACAGCAGCACGTCACACCCCTCCGCCAGGCGGACAAGACCCGAACAGGGCGCCGTGTCACCGGAGTACACCACAGACCCGCTCGAAGCCTCGGCCCGCAGGGCGAACGCGGGCATGCCGTGCACCACCTCCGCGCTGGTCAGCGTGAGCCCGCCGACGCGCACCCGATGCCCGTCGTACAGCTCCTCGACGGCGAAGGCCGACTCGACGGGGCTGCGGACGGCGCCGTTGGTGAGGAAGTGCGCAAGCCGGTCGGCGATGCCCGGCGGGCCGTACAGCGGGATCGGCGCCGCGAGCGTGATGTCGGCGTACAGCGCGCCGTAGTACGCGGTGAGGAGATCGGCGCTGTGGTCTGCGTGCAGGTGCGAGATCCAGATGGCGTCCAACTCGTCGAGCCGTACGTGCCGTTGCAGGGCGGCCAGCGTCCCGCTGCCTGCGTCCACCCACACCCGGGTGTCCCCGTGAGACACCAGATATCCGGAGCAGGGGTTGTCCGCACTCGGGTAGGGCGTCGCGCTGCCGAGCACGGTGAGACGGAGAAAGTCGCTGGTCATCGGCGGAGTCTAGAGGAGGCCCTCGCCTGCTCGACACGTATTTTGAGCCGGGTGACTCCCGGCGACTCAGGGCGCCTCGCAACCCGTCGGAGGGGATCCCACGACCGTGCACGTGTCGGTGCCGCCGCCACCGTCCACCGTGCCGAGGTTCTCCCGGACGTCGATCGTGTCGTCGCCGTCATTGCCCTCGACGGCGCCGAGGTTGTCGGCGACGGTGATCTGGTCGGCGTCCTCGTTGCCTTGGACGGTGCCGCCGGGCTCGACGCGGCTCACATCGAGGGTGTCCGTGCCCTGGCTCCCTTGGACCAGACCGGCCACGGCAGCGCCCGGGTCCACGATGACGGTGTCGTTTCCCAGTGCCGCGCGGATGTCGCCGCCGTCGGCCAGCACGCCGGACGTGGGGAACACATGGATCTCGTCGTTCCCCTGCCCCGCGCGGATCCGGCCGCCGAGCGGCCCTTCGAGGTTGAAGACGTCCCGCTCCGTCTGGCCCTCCAACTGGCCGGACGCGCTCACGGATCCGCCCTGCGCGACGGTGACGGTGTCCGCTCCGGCGCTGCCCCGGACGGTGCCGTTCACCGTGCCGTCGAGGGTGATCCGGTCGTCGCCGCCGAGCGCGTCGACGGTGCTTCCGGCGTCGACGTCCTGGCAGACGATCACGTCGGCGCCCGGGGTGCCGCTGATGGTGGTCCCGGACGCGGGCCGGCCGTTGACGGTGCAGGACGTGGCGGCGTGGGCGGGGGTGACGGCCGGGCCGAGGGCGGCCGCGGTCAGGAGTACGGCGGCGGCAGCGGTGAGGCGGGCGGTGCGGGGAAGCGAAGGCAGACGCACGAGGGGTGTCCCTTCCTGGTCGGTGGTTCCTGTGTACGGAGAGACGGCTTCTGCGTTCTGCCCACACGTGACCTGCACAACGACCCCACGCGGCCTACCCGTTGGGGTGAACCGGTGGTGACGGGCGCGGCCCGCTCACCATCGGTTCAGGGTTCAGGCCGACCGCACTACCGCGTACGCTCCGCGAAGAGCTTCTCCGCCTCCGTCACCGCCCGCTCCAGGGTGTCGGGGTCGGGCCCGAGCCCGGCCGTGATCGCGTCGATGCCGCGCAGGCCCGCCCGCTCAAGGAGGCGCTTCTCGTTGGTGACCCACTCGCCGCGCGCCGCCAGGACCGCGTGCGCCGTCTGCAGCGCTGCGGTGGCCAGTGCGCCGGCGACCTCCGTGACCTGGCCGCGCCGGGCGTACGCGCCCTTGGCGTACTGGAGCGTCATGGTGGCGTTGCCGCGCCACATGGCCGGTGCCGTCTCGCGCAGGGGCTGCGGGTAGGCGGGGCGGGGCAGGGTGCCGCGCAGCACCGTGTTCAGGGCGAGTTCGGCGACCAGCAGATAGCTGGGGATGCCCGCGAGGTGGAACATCAGCGGCTCCCAGTGGAAGCGGCCCTGCTCGGCCTCGGCGAGTTCGTGCTCGACCACGTCGAGATCGCGGTAGTGGACGTCGATGGGCCGGCCGTCGACCGTCAGCCAGGCGCCGCCGTTGAAGACGCCGCCGCCCCAGTCGCCGACCTCGGAGACCTCGCCCTGCCAGCCGACCGCCCGCAGGTCGGCCGGATCGAAGTCGCCCCGGTAGTACACGGCGAAGTCCCAGTCGCTGTCGGGGGTTTCGGTGCCCTGGGCGCGCGAGCCGCCCAGCGTGACGGCGCGCACCGCGGGCAGCGAGGCGAGCCGGTCGGCGACGTGGTCGAGGAAAAGCGCGTCGGTCATGAGGATCCGATCGTGTGGAGTGGATGACGGGTGCCGTGGGCAGACCGACCGGACGCCGGAGCACGGGCTCGGACGGCGTCGAACGGGGGCGGTGTGCCGAGGTCATCACTTCATGACGCCGACCCTACCGGGTCCCGGCACCGCTGCGGGCGGCGGGTGCGGCCGACAGCGGTGCCGGGACCGGATGGCCATGCCAGGGTGCGGGGGCCGATGGCCGCGCCAGGGTTCGGGGGCCGACGGCCGCGTCAGGTGGCGAGGCGCAGGGTGGAGGCGTGCCCGAAGCCGATGGCCGCCGCGAAGCGGTGCGTCAGCTGTGCGGGCTCGGTGAGCAGCGGGTACGCGGGCAGGACGCCCGGTGGACGGGCGGCGGCGCGCAGGAACGCCATGGTGTAGAACGCGGCCGACCAGCGCCCGCCCGGGTCCCGCCACTCGCGTGCGGCGACGGGACGCCCGATCTCCGTGACGGCCGGATTCCGCTGGGCGAGCCGGGCGAAGAGCCGGGCCGGGTCGGTGGCCCCGGTCGTGAACTGGCCGTGGTACATCCGCATCCGGCGGTCGTGCCCCTCGCCCAGCCACTGGAGCAGCCGCTGTTCGTAGTCGGCGGTCTTGATGCCCGTCAGCGTGGCGTTCAGCTCCAGGTCCAGATCCCACCACTCGCGCCACGCCTGGGTGAAGGCGTCGGCGTCGCCGCCGAACAAGTGCGGCGGATACCTGGTGCTCAGCGCGATCCGTGACCGGGTGAAGAGCGGGAACAGGCCTGATATCGCGCTGCTGAACCCGCACATGGTCACATGCCGCAGCCCGGGTGGCGGGTCCGGCACCGAACGGAAGTAGGGCGTCCCGGGCAGCGGCGACAGCTGGTCGACGGGGGCACTCGTGCCCTGCCACCGGCTGAAGTCCCCCCGGAGCCGGTATCCGAACCGGTGCAGGAAGTGCACCACCTCAAGGAGCAGGCGGTGCATGCCCTCCTGGGAGGCGAAGGGCTGCCACGCGTGCTGCTCCTCTCCGGCCCCGGCGCGCCCCTTCGCTTCGGGCTTGAGGGCGGGGAACACCGGCAGGACGAGCAGCGCCGGGCGTCCGGAGGCGTGCTGGGCCTGGACGAGGGACATCTCCCGCATCAGGTGCCGGTAGCCGAGGACCACGTAGGGCTGGTCGGCGGCCGCCGCGCCCTGGCTCACCGCGTACGGATACCCGGTGCGGAAGGGATAGGTGGTGTGCGGGAACGTCGGTGTGTCGGTGCTGGGCGTGAAGTAGCAGACGACGTCCATGCCGCCCTTGGGCACCGGACCGGCCGCCCGGGGTGCCCAGACGCCGACCAGGAACCGCGGCTGCTCGGGGTGGGCCCCGGTGACGCTGCCGTACTCCAGCCACAGGAAGCCCCCGGTGTCCTTGAGCGCCACGGCGGTCTCGACGCTGCTGAGCCGGTCCCAGGCGTCCTTGGCCGGGTCGCCCAGCGCGGTGGGCGCGCTGCCGGAGGTGTCCTTGAGGGAACGGAAGGCGATCTTCTGGCCCCACAGGGAGGCCGCCTCGGGGCGCGGCAGATTCAGGTTGGCGTACCGGCGGGGGAGGCCGTCGCCCTCCACGAAGAAGACGCCGTTCTGCTCGGCCGCCGCCTTGGTCCCCGGGAAGGGCGGCGGGGTCACCGGGGCCTGCCGGATCCGGCCGAGTTCCAGGGTGAGGTCGATGGTGCCGCCGTCCTGGGTGACGAGGGCGCCGCGGTTGTCCCAGTCCACGTCCGAGCCGGGAGTCCGGCGCAGGGTCACGGACTCCTCGGCGTAGTCGGGGTGGGCGACCCGCAGTTCGATCCGCGTCCAGGTCCCGGACAGCAGCGGCACGAGGACCCGCGGGCGCTCCAGGGTGAGCCGCGCGTCCACCGTGCGGCGGCCGTCGCCGTCGGTGAGGGCGAGTGATACGGCCGCCTCCTCGGCCGCCGTCGGGCGGCGGCCGAGCACGTCGGTGGCGGTGAGCGTGAACCGTGGCGGCATCTCAGATCTGCATCCCGGTCTTGGGGTCGTACCGCACCTCGGACGCCACGATCTGGTCGGTCGGCAGGATCTCGATCCAGGTGTCGAAGACCTTGAACGGCTCGGCGCCGCCCGCCTCGAAGCCCTTCTCCAGCGGGTCGAAGCCGCGCTCGTACACCTTGTCCGTGGGCAGGTAGTTGACCGGAGTGCCGTCCGGAAGGCGGTCGCTGACCTTCTGCCGCGACTTCTGCCACTCCGCCGAGACGACCACCGCCAGATAGCGGACCGCGTCGTGCAGGGTGAGTCTGTCCGCGGTGAGGGTCCGGTAGCGGGCGGCGAGGTTCGGGTCCTTCCACACGTAGCTCTTGAGCACGGCCAGCATGCGGGCGCGCTCGCCGTCGACGGACTCCACGTACAGGCTGTCCAGGCCGTCGGTGCCCTCCACACCCGCGTTGGTCAGCCAGTCCAGGGCCTCGAACTCCTTGCCCTGCCGGATGGGCACGATGGCCTTGACCCAGGGAGCGTTGAGGAAGGCGTTGCGCAGGTTGTCGCCGTCGAGCTGGAGCAGCCAGCCGAGCGAGCTGCCGAGCCGCGCGGGTGCCGAGCCGGCGGTGATGTAGTAGTCGTCGGCGTCGCTGATGCCGCTGCCCCAGGTCACGACGGTGCTCTTCTCGAACTCCTGCGTGCCGTCGCCCCCTTCGACCCCGATGTGCTGCTTGCCCGCGAGCTTGTTGGGCACCCACCACTCGGGTGCCACGAAGTACAGCATCTTCTCGACGTCGAACAGGCTCTGCACCAGCTCCGCCATGACGTGGTGCGCCTGCTGCCCGGTGCCGCCGGAGAGCCCGGCGCCGGTGAACAGCTGCCGCACCAGGTCGCGGTAGACGACGATCCGCTCCTCCTCGCGCAGGTCCGCGAAGGGACGCGGGGCGATCTCCGAGGCGATCTCGACCCGCTCCTGTGCCGCCTTGTAGAACGCCTCCTTGGCGGCGCGCTCCTTCTCCTGGTCGACCTGCTTCAGACGCTCCTTGTTCTGGTCCTCTATCTCCTTGCGGTACGCGGCGGACGGTGCGTACGTGACGGTGAAGCGGTACGAGAAGACGTCCTCGTCCTCGCTGTGGCCGACGATCCGCACCGCGAGGACGTTGCTGCCCTTGGCCGTCTCGTGGATCTCCAGGGCGGCGACGTTGTTGTTCAGCCACTGCACGTCGCCGTGGCGCTGATAGGTGAACCCGTGCTTGGGATACAGCACCCGGTCCGCGAGCCGGGTGTCGAACTCGTCGTCGTCGGGACCCTTCCAGGAGCCCTCGACGGTCTCTTCGTACTCCTCCGGCACGGGGATCAGCTGGGTGGGCTGGACCTGGGACTCCGGGGGCTGGGCGATGTGGACCAGCTTGGCGGTGCCGAGCTGGTCGCCGGGCCGGTCGACGTAGGTCTGCCAGCACATCTGGGTGCCGATGTCCTGGACCTGCACGCCGACCTGACGCATCTTGCGGCGCAGCTCGTAGTTGACGAGCTCGTCGGTGGTGTTCTGCAGCAGATAGCGCTTGCTGGAGGTGTCGGTGGTCTCGACGACGGTCTTGAACGTCGACTTGAAGCTCCGCTTGATCTCCGTGGAGAGTTTGATGGTCTGCTGGCGGAGCTGTTTGTGCGTCTTCTCCTTGGCGGCCCTGCGGGTGTTCTCGGTCTCGTAGCTCGTGGAGGCGGACGCCTCCGTGTTGAACACGCCGATGCCGCCGCTCGCGCTCGCGGCGAGGCTGACGCCGAACTTGGTGCTGTTCTCGTTCTCGTCGCGCACGGAGGCCGCGAGCTCGTCCTGGACGGTGGACTCCCGCTCGGTGCGGTCGGTGGTCTCCGTGGCGGCTTCGGTGGTGCGCTCCGTGAGGGTGCGGCGGGTGCTGGTCTCGATCAGTTCGACGCTGGCGCCGGGGCTGAGCCAGATGTGCTGCACGGGTGGGCCGAGGAACGAGTCGAACTCGAAGAAGTACTGGCGGAAGAGGTGGACGAGACCCAGGGGCGACAGCGAGGCGTCCGCCGGGCTCGGCGCCGCGCTCGCCCGCGGCCCGGACACCGGCGCGCCGAGGAGCCCGGCGAGGGCGTCGACGACGGGGACGTCGACCAGGCGGCCGCCCGCGGCGTACATGGCGTGCAGCACGTCGTAACGGCCGGTGGCCTGGAGCTGCTTGAGGGTACCGGCGATCTGGGACTCCCGGGCGGCGAGGGCCGCCTTGTCGGCGTCCGCGTCGGCCAGGAGTCCGGCCGCGTGGGGGTTCCCGCCGTTCCCGCCGCCCTGTGAGATCTTCGACTCGGCGATGCGGAGCAGCGCGGCAAGGCCCTCGGGGCCGACGAGCCGGTCCCAGACGGCCGGGTCGGTGAGGTCCTCCCGCTGGAGCCGCGCGACCAGCTCGCGGGAGACCACCGTGTCGAGCGCGGACGGCAGCGCGGAGACGACACCGGGCGCGGTCTTGCCGGGTGTGATGGTCAACGCGGCCTCGGCCCCCTCGGCCGCCGACGCGCCGCTGGGCGGGGTGAGGCTGTAGGAGGGCCGCATCTTCTCGGTGAGGGCCGCGGCGAGCGACCGGTGCACCGCGGAGCCCTTCGCGCCGAAGCGGTTGGCGAGCCGGGCGGAGCGCCAGCCGAGCAGCGGCTGGTACACGCCGTACAGCTCGGACGCGTACGGGAGCGAGCCGTTGAACTTGGCGAGGTTGACGATCATGCGGGCACTCCCGCCACGGGGAGGGCGGGACCGGCCGATCTGGGGCGAGTCTCCATGCGCTCGCTCTCCTTTCCCCCGGGCCGGACCGGTCGGCCCGGCGAGGACATCACTGTCGCCACCGGGCGAACCCCTGACCACTTCCGTTCCGCTCAGTGGACCGGAGGGGCGTGGTCCGACAGGAAGGGGAGCGGGGCCGCCAGGGGCCGCCAGGGGTCAGCGGGGGCTCGTGGAGCGCGTCAGCTCGTCGCGGACGTCCATGAGGAACTGCCGGGTGCGCGCGCTGGACAGTGCGTAGGTGCTCATGTGGTCGAGGGCCTCGCGGAAGAGCGCCACTTCCTCGGGGTCCTCGCTGTACTGGCCGCGGCTGAGCGTGTCGACGCACACGACGTCGGGCAGCTCGGGGATCTCGAAGCGGAACACCGTGAACGGCCCGAAGCCGCCGGGGTGCAGGCCGGCCTCGAAGGGGCAGATCCGCAGGGTGACGTTCGGAAGCTCCGCCATGCGCAGCAGCTGGTCGATCTGGCCGCACATCACCGCGCGGCTGCCCACCGTGCGGCGCAGGCAGGTCTCGTCCATGACGGCCCACAGCCGCGGGGGTTCGGGTTCGGTGCGGGTGAGGATGTCCTGTCGCTTCAGACGCAGACTCACCCTGCGCTCCACCACGTCGGCGGTGACGCGGGGCAGCCCCGACCGCAGCACCGCGTGCGCGTACTCCTTGGTCTGCAGAAGGCCCGGGATCACCTGCGGTTCGTACGTGTGGATCCGGGCGGCCGCACCTTCGAGCGACACATGCACACCAAACCAACTGGGCAGCACGTCACGGAAGCTCTGCCACCAGCCGGGAGCGTTGGCCTGCTCCGTGAGCGCGAGGAACTCCTCGGTCTCGGCGGGCCCGGCTCCGTACAGCTCCAACAAGGCTTTGACGGTCGCCCACTTCAGGGAGGTCTCCGCCTTCTCCATGCGCGTGATGGTGGTCTGGTCGACGCGCACGCGCGTGGCCGCCTCGGCAGCAGTGAGACCGGCGCCGTCACGGAGGAGGGCGAGCCGCCTCCCCAGCACGATCTGGAGCACGGTCGGGGCGGACCGCGGCGCAGTCACGTCAGGCCGTCCCTTTCCCCTCGCGCGGCTGATCCCGCGTTGTCCTGCTCTGTCCCGCGGTGGAGTCTGCCACGGGGGAGGGGAGGCGAAACAGAGCGTCAGTCGGCCTTTTGCACGGTGCGGAGTGCGGCCCGGTGGGCGCGGCGGTAGTCGCGCGGCGTGGTGCCGGTGAGCGCGCGGAAGTGGTGGCGCAGGGCCGCTGGTGAGGTGAAGCCCGTGCGGGCCGCGATGTGTTCGACGGGGGTGTCGGTCTCCTCCAGGAGGCGCTGGGCCTCCTGGAGGCGGGCACGGAGCAGATACTGCAGCGGGCTCAGACCGGTGTGCGCGCGGAAGCGGCGGGTGACGCTGCTGGGGCTGGTGCGGGCGTGGGCGGCGATGTCGTGGAGCGTGAGGGGCTCGTGGAGGCGGGACCGCAGCCACCGGAGCGTGGGTTCCAGGCCCGCGCTCTCCGTCAGCTCCCGGTCGATGGTGTCCTGCACGTCGTCCGCGTACGAGTGGAGCGGCGTGATGAGCTCCCGGGACGTCTCACCCGCCACCCGCCGGCCGTGGTCGCGCGCCAGCAGGTGCAGACACACGTCCATGCCGCCGAAGACCCCCACCGCCGTGAGGAACGGCCCGTCCTCGACCGCGGTGCCGAGCGGGTCGACGCCGATACGGGGATGGCGCGCCGCCAGCTCCTCCATGTGCCGCCAACTGGTCGTGGCACGCCGCCCGTCGAGGAGCCCGGCCGCCGCGAGCGTGAACGTCCCGGTGCCCACGGCGGCCATGCGGCTGCCGCGCCCCGCCGCCGTACGCAGCGCGGTGAGGACCTCCGCCGGCGGCTCCGTACGAGGGCCGTCGTGCCCGAGGACCAGGACGACGTCCGCGTCCGCGAGGCCGTCGAGGCCGTACGGCGTGCTGATGCGGAGCGGGGCCGGGGCGCCGGTCGTCCGCAGGCCGGGAGCGGCGCACAGCCTGACGTCGTACGCCACGTCCCGGTGTTCGCGGGAGGCGGTGCCGAACACCAGGCCCGGCACGGTGAGGTGGTGCCCCGGGACTCCGTCGAGGGCGAGGACGGCGATCACTGACATGAGGGCGAATCTAACCCCGCTCTCCGTGTCCCCCGGCCGTCCACGCCCTCATGCCCCCTCGTGGTCCTCAGCCCCGCCCGGTCAGCGGTTCTCGTGGAGCGTCTTGTTGATCCACTTCTTGTACACGGGCACGTTGGTGTACAGGCCGGGTCCTGTCGAGCACGTGCTGTCCCAGTCGCCGTCCCCCGAGGTGGCGCCGACGAGCTCCCAGCGGCCGCCCGCCGTGCGCTGGAGCTGCGGGCCGCCGGAGTCCCCGAAGCACGCCATGGCCTTAGGCTTCAGGCTGACCGTGCACAGCCGAGTGTTGTCGACACGGCCGAAGCACTCCGCCTCCGACCCCCTGCGGGTGTCCAGCTCCTGCATCCTGGCCGGGAACTTCGCGTCCTTGAGGTCGGCGATGTCGATGACCGTGCCGAAACCGAGGATCCGGGTGTGCGTGCCCGCCGGTCCCGTCTTCGCGGCGATGCGCAGGGGCTTCTGGGTGACGGGGCGGTCCAGGCGCACCAGCGCGAGGTCGTTGCGGCTGGGGGCGCCGTCGTCGTCGACCGGCACATAGCCCGGGTGGACGACCGTCTTGTCGATCTTACGGACCGTGCCGCCGGTCTTGCGGTGCTCACTGCCGATCCGCACCGTCCCGGCGGGCGTGGACTCCTTGACGCAGTGCGCCGCGGTGAGCACCCACTGCCGGTCGATGAGCGTCGCCCCGCACTGGGCGTCGGCCTCCTTCATCGGGATCGTCGCCATGAACGGATAGCGCTGTGTCGAGTCGTGCCCGTTGACGATGGCTCCGGCGCTGCCGGTCATCACCGTGGCGCCGAGGAAGGCCGTCGCACCGGCCGTCGCGAGTGCGCTCGTGAGCAGGCGCCGACGCCGGGGTGAGGTGGGGGCGGGGGAGTGCGGGTAGTGCATGGGACGGCCTTTCGCATGGGACAGCGGGACAGGGATATCTGCGCAGCGAGATGCCTGGCCGGCGGGATATCCGGATCGCGGCGGGCCGGGCGCTTCCTCGCTTCCGGCCCTGCTCACCGTCATCCTCCGTGGCCAAGGGGAGCCCGAAACAGCGGCTCGGATGTCACCCTCGGCTAAATTCTGGACATGTCAGTGATCGCCGTCCTCGCCCTCGACGGAGTCCCCGGGCACCAGCTCACCGCTCCCGGGTCCACCTTCGGCACGGCCGCCCACCACCACCCGCCGGTGGCGTACGACGTGCGGGTCTGCGCGGCCCCGGGGTTCAAGGAGACGGGCGGCCCCGGTTCCTTCCGCGTCGAGACCTCCTGGGGCCTCGAGGGCCTCGACGACGCCGACACCGTGCTGCTGCCCGCGCATACGGCCTTCCGGGACGCGCCGCCGCCCGACGTCGCCGCCGCCCTGCGCGCCGCCGTCGCGCGCGGCAGCCGCGTCGGCGCCATCGGCACGGGCACGTTCACGCTCGCGGCCACCGGACTCCTCGACGGCCGCCGCGCCGCCACGAGCCGCCGCCACACGGACGAACTCGCCCGCCGCCACCCCCGCATCACGGTCGACCCCGAGGGCGCGGTCGTCGCGGACGGCCCCTTCCACACCGGCGCGGGCGTCCTCGGCGGCGTCGACCTCTGTCTCCACCTGATCACCCTCGACCACGGCGACGCGGTGGCCATCGAAACCGAACGGCAGCTGTTCCTACGGCTCCACGACCCGGCCGCCGACGAGCAGGCGCCCGACGCCGCGTACAACGCCGTCACTCTGCCCGGCAGCACCATCGAACCGGTCACCCGGTGGCTGGAGGCCCAGCTGCACCACCCGCTGACGCTCACCGACATCGCCGCCCACGCGGGCACCGGTGTCCGCACCCTGACCCGGCGCTTCCGCGCCGAGACCGGGCTCACCCCGCTCCAGTACCTGCTCCGCACCCGCATCCAGCGGGCCCAACGGCTCCTCGAACGCACCGACGACCCCGTGGAGCGCATCGCGACCCGAACCGGCCTCGGTACCCCCGCCAACCTGCGCCACCACTTCCAGCGCCTGACGGGCACGACCCCCAGCACGTACCGCACGGCCTTCCGGACGCTCGTCGCCGACATCACCTGGCCCGAGCGCGACGAATCCGGGGTGTAGCCGGTTCACACGGTCGAGGCCTACGCCTTGCGGGCGAGGAGCTGGACCTCCTGGAACTGCCGCTGGTCGGTGGGCTTCGGCTCGATCACCGTGCGGCCCGTCTCGACGAGCCCGTGGTCGCGCAGGAGCGCGGCGAAACGGTCGGGGTACCAGCGGTAGGCCGTCGCCACCGCGTGGTCGTAGGCCTGCGTCTCGTGGTCGGGGCCGTCGGTGGCGGGGAAGGCGATCAACAGGTGCCCGCCGGGAGCGAGGACCCGGGCGACCTCGGCCAGGATGGCGGGCAGTTCCCGCGGCGGGGTGTGGATGACGGACCACCGCGAGAGCACCCCGCCCAGCGCGCCGTCCTCGATGTCCAGCGCGGCCATCGAGCCGACCTCGAACCGGAGTCCGGGGTGCGCCGCGCGAGCGAGCTCGATCATCGCGGGGGAGGCGTCGACACCGAAGGCGTTCAGGCCCAACCCGTGCAGGTGAGCGGTGACGTACCCCGGCCCGCAGCCGAGGTCTGCGACGTCGCCGTCACCGTCGGCGCGCACCACCTCCGCGAAGGCGCTCAGGAGGGCGCGCTCCAGGGGGCGGTCGCGCAGGGAGTCGTGGAACAGCTCCGCATAGGTGGCGGCGACGGCGTCGTAGGACTCACGGGTGGCGTGCAAGGTGTCGAGTTCGGTCACCCGGAGACCGTAGCGGGTGCCCGATGCATGCGCTTCAAGAACAGGGGGCGGAGGACCTGTGCGACCGCTCACACGCGAAACCGGGATCCGCCGTCCTGGCGGGGGAGTTGGCCAAGATCATCCGTTCGGCCTACATCGAAACGTTTCTGCAGGTGAACGGCGCGGTGTTCCGGGAACCCGCGTGGCGTAGCGCGGTGATCCTCAGGGCGTTGATATCCGACTCGGCGCGGTGACAGCAGTACGCCGCGTCAGCAAGCCCTCACCATGGAGTTCTCTGTGCGTATCCGTCACATGGCGACCAGCGTCCTCGGCTCTGCCGCCCTTGTCCTGTCCTCTTTGGGGGTCGTGACAGCTGCCGCGAACGTGGCCGCCGCCGACCCGTGCGGCTTCTACGAGACGAGCTCTGACGCCTACTACAACCACTGCACCTCCGACGGCTCGCGGGTCGTCATCCAGGTGCGGGTGGCCCTGGCGCCCGACTACGAGCGGTGTGTCGGCCCGGGCAGGACGTGGCTGGGATCCGCCGGGAAGATCCAGGGCGCCCACTACGTCGGCCGCACCTGCTGACGCGCAGTCGTGCCGAAGGGCGGGGCGTGGACGACCGGTTGCCTGTGGGGCCGGTCGTCGGCGCCCCGCCGGGCGCGGCTGGGCGTGTTGAGCGGGCGCGCCTACGTTATGGGGTGACGTCGAGCCGACTCGGGGAGTTCTCATGCCGTTTGACGCCTCGCTCATCAACAGTGGTGTGCCGCATTCCGCGCGGATCTGGAACTACTGGCTGGGCGGTAAGGACTGTTACGAGATCGACCGGCAGGTCGGTGACCAGATCCGCGCGGCGAATCCGGGGATCATCGACATCGCCCGGGCCCAGCGGGCGTTCCTGGTCCGCGCCGTGTCGCAGCTGGCCGGGGAGGCCGGGATCCGCCAGTTCCTGGACGTCGGCACGGGCCTGCCCACCGCCGACAACACCCATGAGGTCGCCCAGCGCGTCGCACCCGAGGCGCGCATCGTCTACGTCGACAACGACCCCATCGTCCTCGCCCACGCGGAGGCGCTGCTCACCAGCACCCGCGAGGGCGCCACCGCCTACATCGACGCGGACATCCGCGACCCGGAGGCCATCCTGCGCGGCGCGGCCGCCACGCTGGACTTCGCGGAACCCGTCGCGCTGATGCTCCTGGGCATCACCGCGCACATCGTCGACGACACCGCCTACGCGATCGTCGGCCGCCTGGTCGACGCGCTGCCCTCGGGCAGTTACCTGGTGCTGTGCGACGACACGGAGGTCATCAACCCCAAGGCGATGCGCGAAATGATCGACCAGTGGAACGAGGCGGGCGACAACCCGCGGGTGAACCGCAGCCCCGAGGAGCTGGCACGGTTCTTCGACGGCCTCGACCTGCTGGAGCCGGGCCTGGTGTCGGTCTCCCGGTGGCGCCCCGGACCGGCCGACGCCGACGCCGAGGAGGTCGACGACTTCGGGGCGGTGGGGCGCAAGCCCTGAGCGCGGCGGTGTCGGCGGGATCACTGTTGACCTCAAGCGCGATTGAGGTTGTTGAGTGAGGTCTTGAAGTGATCACCGGCCCCCGCACGACGGGGTCTTGAGGAAATGAGCGGTTTGATGAGTGCCGAGCGTGGGTTTTCTTCGATCATCGACTACACCGTCGACGGGCCCGAGACGCAAGCGGAGCTGGTGGCGGCGTTCGCCGCGATCCAGGAGCGCTGGGTGCGGTTCTACCCGGGGTACCGGTCGGCCCGGTTCCATGTGAGCACGGACGGCACGCGCGTCATCAACGTCGTGGACTGGGAGAGCGAGGCGGACTACCGCCACTTCGTGGCGACGTCGGACACCGACGGGCGGCTCGCGGCGATCCAGGGCGCGCTCGACGGGCTCTCGGGCAAGGCCGAAGCACGGATGACCGGGGCGCCGACGTACACGGTGGTACGGGAGATCGGCCCGGGTCCGCAGCGGGGCGAGTGAGCAAGCGGGCGAAGGGCCCGGTGGCTCGATGCCGCCGGGCCCTTGCGCCGGTTTGTCAGTGCCCGGAGGTCAGGCGACCGTGACCGGGTACGTCGGGTACTCCACCCCGGAGACGTGCTGCACGACGCGGATGACCTGGCAGGAGTAGCCGAACTCGTTGTCGTACCACAGGTAGAGGATCGCGTTGTCGCCGTCGACCTTGGTGGCGCCCGCGTCGACGATCGAGGCGTGGCGCGAGCCGACGAAGTCCATGGAGACGGCGTCGGGGGCGGTGGTGAAGTCGATCTGGCGCTTCAGCGGGGAGTTCAGCGAGACGTCGCGGAGGTGGTCGAGGACCTCCTCGCGGGTGGTCTCGCGGCCGAGGCGCAGGCTGAGGATCGCGATCGAGACGTCCGGGACGGGGACGCGGATCGAGCTGCCGGTGATCGGGGCCTTGAGGTCGGGCAGCGCCTTGGCGACGGCGGAGGCGGCGCCGGTCTCGGTGATGACCATGTTGAGCGGCGCGGAGCGGCCGCGGCGGTCGGCCTTGTGGTAGTTGTCCAGGAGGTTCTGGTCGTTGGTGAACGAGTGGACGGTCTCCACGTGGCCGCGCAGCACGCCGTACTCGTCGGCCATCGCCTTCAGCGGCGGGACGATCGCGTTGGTGGTGCAGGACGCGCAGGACAGGATCTGCTCGTCCGGCTTGATCGTGTCGTGGTTGACGCCGTGGACGATGTTCGGGACGTCGCCCTTGCCCGGGGCGGTCAGGACGACCTTGTCGATACCGGGGCGCAGGTGCTTCGACAGGCCCTCGCGGTCGCGCCACTTGCCCGTGTTGTCGATGAGGATGGCGTCCTTGATGTCGTACGCCGTGTAGTCGACCTCCGACGGGTCGTTGGCGTAGATCACCTTGATCTCGTTGCCGTTGGCGATGATCGTGCTGTTCGCCTCGTCGACGGTGATCGTGCCCTGGAACTGGCCGTGGATGGAGTCGCGGCGCAGCAGCGAGGCGCGCTTGACCAGGTCCTGCTCGCCGCCCCCGCGGACGACGACGGCGCGCAGGCGCAGACCGTTGCCGGAGCCGGCCTTCTCGATGAGCAGACGGGCGACGAGGCGGCCGATGCGGCCGAAGCCGTAGAGGACGACGTCGCGCCCCTGGCGGCACTCGATCTTGTTGGCGCCGGTGGCGCCGGCGACGGCCTCGGCGGTGAACTCCTGCGCCGAGAGGCCGCGGTCGTCGCTCTTGTGCAGCGCGGCGAGCATGCCGATGTCGATCTGGGACGGGCCGAGGTCGAGCGTGGTGAGAGCCTGCAGGAAAGGCAGCGTCTCGGTGACCGAGAGCTCCTCGCCGGCTATCTGCCGGGCGAATCGGTGGGTCTTGAGGATGCTGACCACCGACTTGTTCACCAGGGAGCGGCTGTGCAGCAGGACCGTGACGTCCCGCTCTCGATGCAGCTTCCCGATGAGCGGGATCATCGACTCGGCGATCTCCTCGCGGTGCTTCCAGTTAGTGAACGAGTCGTCGTTGACAGTCACAGGCTTCTCTTTCGAGCTAGGCGGCGCTCACATGCTAACCCCACGCTCCTTTGATCATTCAAGCGGTGCCGATCATGCCCTCGGAGAGCGCTCGGCGGACGCGCGGGACCCGGCCTCGACGAGGCCGGATTCATAGGCGGCGATCACTGCCTGGGCGCGGTCGCGGACGCTCAGCTTGCCGAAGATGCTGGTGATGTAGTTCTTGACCGTCGAGGCGCTGATCTCCAGGGCTGCCGCGATCTCGGTGTTGTCGAGCCCGGTGGCGATGAGGCGCCACACCTCGACCTCGCGCGGGGTGAGCTCGCTCAGCGGCATCGCGGGCGGCCGCGGCCGCTCCGGCGTCCTGACGTACGTGGAGATCAGCCGGGTGAGCAGGCGCGGGGCCACGGCGGCTTCGCCGGTGTGAACGGTCCGTACCGCCGCGATCAGCTCCTCCGGAGAGCTGTCCTTGGGCAGGAACCCGTAGGCGCCCGCGCGCAGCGCCGCGACGACGTACTCGTCCATGTCGAAGGTGCTCAGGGCGAGGACCCGGCAATCGGGCAGGACGCGCGCCAGCTCCTCGGTGGCCTTGACGCCGTCCAGGACCGGCATGCGGATATCCATGACGATGACGTCGGGCCGCAGCCGGTGGGCGTGGGCGACGGCCTGCTGGCCGTTGTCGGCCTCGGCCACCACCTCGAACGCCGGGTCGGGCCCGAGGATCAGGGCCAGGCCGCGCCGCACCAGCGGCTGGTCGTCGGCGATCAGTACCCGGATCGTGTCCGCGGCAGCGCTCATCGGAGCAGGTCCTCTCCCTCACCCGGTGCCAGCGGCAGGCTCGCCGTCACCCCGAAGCCGCCCTCGTCGAGAGGGCCGGCCGACAGGGAGCCGCCGTGCACCGCGACGCGCTCCCGCATGCCGATCAGACCGTAGCCGCCGCTCCCGGACCGGGACGCTCCGGCAGCGCCCACCGCCGTGAGCGTGCCCGCGCCGTCGTCGCGCACCTCCACGACGAGCTCGTCCGGCAGGTACGTGAGCCGCACCCGGGCCCGGGCCCCGGCCGCGTACTTCCGGGCGTTGGTGAGCGCCTCCTGCACGATGCGGAACACGGTCAGACTGACGGTCGGCGGCAGCGGGCGCTCCTGACCGAGCACGCTGAGCTCCGTGGGCAGGCCCGCCCGGCAGGACTCGGCGACGATGCGGTCGAGGTCCGCCACTCCCGGCTGCGGTGACGGTGGCGCGTCATCCGGTTCGTCGTCGGCCCGCAGTACGTCGAGGAGCTGGCGCATCTCGCGCAGGGCCATGCGCCCGGAGTCCTCCAGGGTGATCAGGGCGTCGCGGGACACGTCGGGGTTGTGCGCCAGATTGGCCCGGGCGCCGCCGGCCATCAGCTGCATGGTGGTGATGTGGTGGGACACGATGTCGTGCAGCTCCCGGGCGATGCGGCGGCGCTCCTCGGCCACCGCGCGGTCGGCCAGGAGCCTGCGGTTGGCCTCCACGTCCCGCTGCCAGCGGTTGAGCACGGTGGCGGCGCCGATGACGAGCGCGGCCGCCGCCAGATTGCCCAGGGTGTCCCAGTGCGAGAGCGGGTCGCGGGCACTGTTGAGAAGCGGCAGGGCCACGCTCGCCAGGCCCGCCGGGACCGCCACCGCGAGGCTCCTGGTCCGGGCGACCGTGAACAGCGCGACCACGAGAGCGGCGTTGAAGCCGTTCGACACCGGCTCGGTCAGCCGCAGCGCCGCGATGAGCGCGAGGGCGGCCACGATCGTGAGGACCGGGTGGCGGCGCCGGAAGAGCAGCGCCAGCGTCGAGGCCGTGACCAGGGCGATTCCGGGCACCGTCACGGGGTGACTGTCGAGCTCGCCGCTGACCGAGTAGCTGAACAGGTCGAGGGCGGTCGCGCCGACGGCGACGAGCCCGTCGTTGCGCGTCCACGTCCAGGCGGCGGCACGCGGGGCGCGCGGACTGGCGGCGGTCAGGGCGCTTGGCTCGGCGGCGGTCACGGCGTGTGGCTCGGTGGTGTTCAGGGCGCTCGGCTCGGCGGCGGTCAGGGCGCGTGGCTCGGTGGTGCTCAAGGCGCGTCGCGTGGCGGCGCTCAAGGCACCCGCCCTGAAATGTCGGCGTGGCGGCATCGTGATGGTTCCTCCCCGTAGTCCGGCCCCACCGCGGGATGCGTGCCGGTGCGGCCGTGACTGTCCTTCGTGATTCATCTTCGCACCGCGGTGTGATCGGCTCCGGGCCCTGGGGCCGAGCTTGTGACCAGGAGCAGGGTCCTGGTCGGCGGCGCTCGCGGGACCCCGGTCCCGGTGCGGTTCTCATTCTGTGCCGGGACGATCACCGGGCCTGCGGGTGATGGTCTGGAGAGCGGCCGGGAAACCCCGGTGAAAGGCCGCTTCCGGAGGAATACGTGATCCCCGTCCTGACCGGGTTCTCCGCCAGAAACCCATGGAAGGTGATCGCTGTCTGGGCGGTCCTTGGCGTCCTCCTGGCCGTCCTGGGTCAGACCCTCGTCCACCGTGTCACCGAGACCCAGGCGGGAGACTTCCTGCCGGAGACGTACGACTCGGCCGTGGCCCAGCAAGTTGCCGAGAAGGAATTCGGCGTCACACCCGACGCCAACACCGTGACCGTGCTGGTCGCCCGGTCCGACGACAAGCCGCTCACCCCCGTCGACCGGCAGCGCATCGCCACCGAGACCGAGGAGCTCGGCCGCCGACGCCTCGCCATGCCCACAGGCGGCAGCGGCCTTGCGTTCCTGAGAAAGGACCACTCGCAGACCCCCAGGACGAGCCCCGGCACGGTGGCGCCCGACCGCCGCTTCGCGCTGTTCTCCGTCGACCTGACCGGCAACGCCGCGGACCCGGGGCTGCGGGACCTCTTCCGGGAATTCAGGGACGACGCCGAGTCCGCGTTCTCCCGCGTCGGCCTGCGCACCGGATTCACCGGAGGGCTCGCCGACACCGTCGACACCGCCGACGCGGAGGCGAACTCGTTCGAGATCGCGATCGTGCTCGCCCTCGGCCTGATCGTGCTGCTCAGCGCGCTGGTGTTCCGCAGCGTCCTCGCGGCGGTCGTGCCGCTGCTCGCGGTCGTCCTCGTCGGCGGCGCGGCGGCGGGCGCCGTGGCCGGGGTCGCCCTGCTCACCGGGATCACACTGGACACGTCCACACCGCAGCTCATCAATGTCGTCCTGCTCGGCATCGGCATCGACTACTTCCTGTTCCTGCTGTTCCGCTTCCGCGAGCAGCTGCGGGCGCACCCCCGGCAGCACGGTCGCGACGCGGCCGCCGAGGTCACCGGACGGCTCGGCACCGCGATCACCTCGGCGGCGCTGACCGTCGTCGCCGCCTTCGCCACCCTGGGGGTGGCGTCCTTCGGGCAGTTCCGCGTGCTCGGCCCGGCCATCGCCGTATCCGTCCTGGTCATGCTCCTGGCCGGTCTCACCCTGATGCCCGCGCTGCTCGCGGCCGCCGGACGCGCGATGTTCCGGCCCTCACAGGCGCTGAAGGGGACGCCCCGAGCGAGCCTCGCCGGACGGTTCGGCGCCCTGGTCGCCCGCCGGCCACTGACCCTCGTACTCGCCTCTGTCGCCCTGCTCGGCGCGCTGGCCGCGGGGATGGTGGGGATGCGGATGGACTACGGCCAGCCCGGCAGCACCAGCTCCGGCGGCACCGCGGCCTCGGACACCGGCGCCGAGATCTCCCGCTCCCTGCCCGCCGGGGTGCGGGACCCGACGACCGTCTACGTCACCGCCGAGAACGGCGAAACCCTCACCCCGAAGAAGCTCGACGGCCTCACCCACGCGCTCACCCGGACCAAGGGCGTGGGCAAGGCGGGCGCGACCACCTTCACCCAGGACCGCAAGGCCGCCCGCATCGACCTGTACCTGACCGCCGATCCACAGTCCCGGAAGGCCCGCGACCTGGTCACCGGACCGGTCCGCGCCGCCGTCGCCCGGCACACGCCCGCCGGTACCCAGGCCCATGTGGGCGGTACTGCGGCGGTCCTCGCCGATGTCGCGGACGCCGTCGACCACGACCTCAAGACCGTGTTCCCGGTCGCGGCGGCCCTGATCGCGCTGATGCTCCTCGTGCTGCTGCGCAGCCTGCTGGCACCGGTGATCCTCATCATCGCGATCGGCCTCGGCTTCGCGGCCACCCTCGGGGCCTGCGCGCTGGTGTACCAGCACCTGCTGGACAAGCCGGGCGTCGACTTCACCCTGCCGCTCGTCCTGTTCCTCTTCGTCGTCGCCCTGGGCACCGACTACAGCATCCTGATCAGCGACCGGATCCGCGAGGAGATGGAACGGCCCGGACCCGCCCGGGCGGCCGTGGCCCGCGCCGTACGGCACACCGCGCCCGCCATCGCCACGGCGGGCCTGGTCCTCGCGGGCTCCTTCGGCAGCCTCGCCGTCAACCTGGCCCCCGCGGCCCGGCAGATCGGCTTCGCGACGGCCCTCGGCATCGTGCTCTCCGCGTACGTCCTGTCGATCGTGCTTGTGCCCGCCCTGGCAGCGCTCCTCGGCCGCGACACCTGGTGGCCCATCCGTGCGGAACCCCTGGTGTGCGGTGGTGAACCGCCGCACACCAGGAAGGCACTGCGGTACGAGGCCTAGCAGCCCATGGCCCACACATGGGCGTCGCCGCGGTCGTTGGCGGTGGCGTTGTAGCCGACCTCGTCACCGGGGCGCAGGCAGATCGTCATGTCACCGCCGGTGGACGGGAACTGGATGGCGCTCTCGTACACCCTGACGTGGTCCTTGACGCCGGGCCCGGAGATGCCGTGGTTCGCCCAGGAGGAGTCCTCGTCGGCGATCCAGCTCTCCCACCACTCGTCGTCACCCGAGGCGTTCATGCGCTGCCCACCGAAGTTGGCGTCGGTCCAGACACAGAAGTTGCCGCTCGGACACTGTGCGGCCGACGCGGGCGCGGCGGTGGCCATGCCCACACCGGAGGCCAGCAGGACGGCGGCGAGCAGGGCCACGGGCTGCTTGAGGAGGGCTACGGGATGCTTCATGAAGGGGTGCCTTTCTGTTGTTGAGGTGGTGCTTCAGCTCTTGTTCGAGCTTGTTCCGGCTTTTGTTCCGGCTCTTGTTTCGGCGGACAGCAGGGCCCTCGCCTCGGTGAGCGCGTGGGCACGCAGCTCCCGGTAGGCGGCGCGGTCGCGCGACGGGGCCTTGGACTTGAGGTTGTTGACGCGTGTGACCGCCCGGAACCAGCGGCCCTGGTCTCCGTAGAGGCGCCGCTCGGCGGCGGCCAGGCAGCCGTCGGTGTGGTGGCCGATGACGTGCCCGCTGGGCAGCTTGAGCGTGAGCTCGGCCCGCCCGGTGCCGAACAGCGCGCGGTCGACGCGCTCGGCGTCGGCCACGCGTGCGGGCCGTTCGCCGGGACGCGGCGGGGTGAGCCCCTGGCGGGTCAGACAGCGGTCGGTGAGCAGGAGTTGGGCGGCCTTGAGCGTGTCGGCCGGGCTGAGCGAGACGGCCGGCTCACGGGGCGTACCGCAGCCGGTCAGGCCCGTGAGCGCGGCCAGGAGGCAGAGCGGGATGAGGACGGCGGTGCGCGTGCGCCCCGTGCGCCTCACCCCGGTTCGCAGTCGGAGTGCGGGTTGGTGTCGACCCCGTCGAACTTGTCCCACCACTCCCAGTTCTCGGAGTAGTCACCGCCGCGGATGGTGCGTTGCAGGCAGGGCCCGGACCTGGGGAAGTGCAGCGCGTACACGGTTGTGTCGACCTGTGAGCTGAACGACTTGGCGTGCCGGTGCACACGCTCCTCGGGCACGGCGAACCCGCTCCCGGGGGTGTAGCACCAGCCGCCGCCCGCCCCCGTCTCGCCTGGCTCGGGCCAGAAGCAGACCTTCCCGGGCAAGGCCTCGGCCGGGGGTGCGAGCGGGGGAGCCGCGGACAGCGCGAGCGTCGCGAGGACGCCGGAGAAGGCAAGGGCGGAGCGTCTCAACAGGGCCTCCGGGTGCGGTGGCTGGACAGTGCAGGCGCTGCCTTCCCCGGCGTTGTCGCAGGTACGCGCGGTGAGCGCGGGAGTCACCCGCAGCGGTGAGTAGTCGTACCGCGGCGGTTGTCCGCCGCAGCGGGGCGCCGACCGGCCACTCCCGCATATCCGTTCGCCCAAGCCGCCGCGCGCGTCCTAGGCTCGACGGCATGAGCAAGCCTCTCGTCGCCCTTCTCACCGGAGCGGGCATCTCCACCGACTCCGGCATCCCGGACTACCGCGGGCCCAACGGGCTGTGGCGGCGCGATCCGGAGGCCGAGAAGCTCGTGACGTACGACTTCTACATGAACGACCCGGACATCCGGCGCCGGTCCTGGCAGATGCGGCGCAAGAACCGCACGCTCCAGGCGCGGCCCAACGCCGCGCACGACGCCGTGGTCGCCCTTGAGCGCTCCGGCGTACCGGTGCGGGTGATCACGCAGAACGTGGACGGGCTGCACCAGCTGGCCGGGCTGCCCGAGCGCAAGGTGCTCGAACTCCACGGCTCGGCACGGTCGGTGGTGTGCACCGGCTGTGCCGCGCGCGGTCCGATGGCGGAGGCGCTGGTCCGGGTGGAGGCGGGCGAGGAGGATCCGCCGTGTCTGGACTGCGGCGGGATCCTGAAGTCGGCGACGGTGATGTTCGGCGAGCGCCTGGACCCGGAGGTCCTGGGCGACGCGGTGGCGATCACCAAGGCGTGCGAGGTGTTCATCGCGGTCGGCACCAGCCTCCAGGTACAGCCCGCCGCCGGACTCGCCGGACTCGCCGCCGACCACGGCGCCCGGCTGATCATCGTCAACGCCGAACCCACGCCGTACGACGCGCAGGCCGACCAGCTCGTGCGCGAGCCGATCGGCACGGCTCTGCCGGAGCTGCTGCGGGGCCTGGCCGTCTAGGACCCTCCGCGCGTGGCCGGAAGTGAGGCGCCGGGTCCGGTCCGGTGAGCAAGTTCTGGCCCGGTCCGGTGAGCCGGACCGGGCCTAGTCCGCCTCAGGCAGCCAGTTCTGCCGCCAGAGCCCGCGCCCCACGATGTGCTGGATCTCCCGTACGAACTCCCGGCGGGCCTGTTCCGAGACATGCCCGCGCACCACGAGCCACGTGAACCGGCCCTGGCTCTCCACGGGTACGACGGCTCTGCCGCCCGGCAGCCAGTCCACGAACTCCATGTCGAACACCGCCCGCGGCTCACTGAACTCGCCCGACTCGCTTGGTTCGCCCGGCTCGTCACATCGCTGCGCGTCGTCGTCTGTCATTCCAGCCCCTCGCGGCCACATTCGTCAGCGCCACACGGACCAGTCCGTGCGCGGTGGTATCCGACTGCGCCCCCCAGGCGGCGGATCACCGACTGTGCCACAACGGCCACCCGGCGGCCAGGGGGAGTCGCGGCGCGGCGGTGCCGCGCACTACCCCCGCGCACCCTCGCTCCGCGCACGCCTGCGAGCGAACGTCTCAGCGATGTCCGCCAGTTGCCGGCGCTCGGCGTCCGACATCTCCTCGATGTGCGCGGCGAGCACCCGTGTCGTACGGTCCTCGCTCCACACGTACGAGGTCATGCCGAGGAACTGTGCCGCCGCGGCCTCCTGGAGCACCCGCAGGGGAAGCGCGAGGCCCACCGCCAGGGCGCGCAGGAGCGCCGGGGGCGGGGCGTCGACCGGCCGTCCCTTCTCGACCTTGGAGATCCACCCGAACCGGGCCTGTTCACCGGCCTCCGGGTCGACGGACCGCGCCTCCAGCTCCCGGAGGCTGATGCCCAGTTCGGCTCGGCGCTCGCGCACGAGGTCGTTGAAGTCCGTCCGCTCCTGCTCGCCCATGAGGCTCATCCCGCCCGCCTGTCGCCGTACGCTGCCCATGCCTACGCCACGAGCCGCGGATACGCCATCCCCCGCGAGCCACGAGGCGAATCCCGAAAGCTCTGTGCGTTTGCGTAGACACCCTGTATACGAGAAGAGCGCAGCCGAGGAGCAGTCAACGCCGACACCGACGAAAGAGGCAGCGATGCCGTGGGCACAGTTCGACGATCGGTTCCCGTGGAACTGGAGGGTGCGGTTCCTTTCCGACGGGGCGTTCCGCCTCTACGTCTCCGCGCTCTGCTGGTCGGCGGGGAGCCCTACCGGCGGCGTCATCACCACGGCGGAGCTCAGACTCGTGGTCGACGCGAGGGCGCCGTGGCGGCAGGCCGAGGAGCTTGTCGCGGCCGAACTCTTCGAGGAACTTCCCGGTGTCGGCTGGCGCATTCACGATTACCACGACCATCAGGGCTAGGGAAGAAGCGCTTTCGCGGTCGGTCGCGTCGTCGTGGGTGGGCTCGGTCCCCTACGGGACGCATTCCCGGGTTCGGTGGGGGGCGTCCCCGATGGGCGGGAGGCCGGTGGCCTGTGAGTCTGCTGGTATGACCTCAAAAATCGTGGGCATTTGGAGCCCTGTCCTCATCGCCCCGCTCCTGCTGGTGCTGTACGGACTGCTTCGGCTCGCCGACGGCTTGGACGGGGAACACGGACCTGGGCTCGCCTGGAACGTGGGACACGCGCTGTTCTTCGTCGGCTTCGTACTCTTCGGCGCGGTGACGGTCAGACTGCGGCAACTCGTCCCCGCCGCCACCGCGCGCGGGCGTCTCGTGGCGAACGCGGCTGCGGCGGGCGGTCTGTTCGGCGTCGCCTGTTTCCTCTGGGTGATCCTCGGCGATCTGTTCGCCGACCTGGACGCCGCGGCGCCCTTGCCCGAACCGCTGGAGCTGATCGGCCCTCTCGCGTTCCAACTGGGCTCGCTCATCTTGCTGTTCATGCTGGTGGCTGCCCGGCCGCGGCTGCTGCCCGCCTGGAGTCCCCTCCTTGTCCTCGCGGGCTTTGTACTCTTCGCGGTCCACCTGGACCTGCTGCCGCTCGGCGGATTGCTCCTGATCGCCGGACTGGCCCCGGTGGCGCGCATATCAAGGCCGACGCCCTCCATAGCACCAAGGGCAGCCGGATGAGCTCATTCGGGTTCGGCGCAGCCGCAGCAGGTCGGCCGCGGCACTCCCCTCCAGTGCGGGGTCCGGAAGGAGCTGCTCCAGCAGTCGTACGGCGAGGGGTGCGCGGCGTCGGAGGAGGGCAGCGAAAGCAGCTCGTCCAGGTCGAGTGGATCGGGGCCCTCGATCCGGTCAACCGCTGTCCTGGTCAGGAGCAGGGCGCTACCCGCACGGCCCCCGCTGAGTCTTTCGACGACTGCTGGAAGAGGGGCGGGGTGGATGCAGCAGCCATGTGTGGGGTGGGCGGAGCTCGGGACTGCTCCACGGCGCTTCGACGGTGGTGGGCGTCAGGTCCGGATCGGAGCCGCGGCCGAGCGAGGACGCGAAGACGACGGCCAGCATGGCCGGACCGTGTCTCGGGCGCTGCGGGGCGATGTGCGCGTACCGATCGACGAACGGGACGAGGAAGCGCTCCCGCAGCGCGTCGTCCACGTTGCCGAGGAGGATGAGCGCGGGGCGGCGGGTCTTGCGCGCCCAGGGGCCGTAGGAGCCGTCGATGTCGGCCAGGCGGGAGCGCCACCAGGTCAGCCGAGGGACGTGGCCCTTGCGGTCGAGGAAAGCCTCCGACGCGGCCTGGAGAACGCCTTCCAGAGCTGTCGGTACTTGGGCGTGGCATCCGGCGTACAGCGCGTCGAGCACGGCGGTCTTCCCCGTCGGCCCGGTGCGCCCGCGCCCGCTGCCGGACCCGCCGTGGCTGTGTGGGGAGGGACGATAGGGCAGCTCTTGGGGTGCGACAACAACTGCCGTGTGGCGTGGGGTAGTTGAGTCCTCGTGCCGTCGCCGGTCGTACAGGTCCCCGTAGATCTGGGCGACGCGCCGGGAGGTGGCGGCCGGGTCCTCCTGTGGGCTCCAGGGGTCAGCCCACGGTGCCGACCGCTTCGATCTCGACCATCCAGTCGGGGCTCGCGAGCGCGGTGACCTGGACGAAGGTCTCCGCGGGGAAGGGGGCGGCGTAGTGCTCCGCCCGGAGGGTCGCGAAGGCGTCCTGGTGGGCGATGTCCGTGACGAAGACGGTGAGCTTCACCGCCTTGTCGAGGCCGGAGCCCGCGTTGGTGAGGACGGTGGACACATTGGCCAGGGCCTGACGGGCCTGCGCCTCGAAGTCCCCGTGCCCGACGGTTTCTCCGCTCGCGTCGATCGGCGCCTGCCCCGAGGTGAAGACCAGCCCGCCCGCGCGGATGCCGAGGGAGATTCCGGCCTGCTCGTACCAGTCGGGGTCTGCCGTGACGCGGACACGGGCGAGCGGGGGAGTGGCGGACGAGGTCATGTCTGCTCCTTCTGTTCCTTGGGGTTGTTCCGGGGCGGCTTGACGGTCGGAGGCGAGCGGGGAGGAGTTCTCCTGCGGTCAGGTACGGACCGTAACACGTTTTGAAGCGAGTGATTCAAAACATGTGGTGCGTCGGACCGGGGCATCGCGCGGGCGGCCCGGATCCGTGGCGCCCCACCGCAAGTTGGCCGCCGTCACCCGGTGGCGGACCCACACGTTCGGCTCGACGTAGACGGCGTAGTGTCGCAGTGCACGGGGGCCAGTGCGCCGGGGACCTCGCCTTCGACCGCGTCCCGCAGGGCGGCCGGCATGCGGTGGGACAGGCCGCGGCCCAGATAGGCGGCGTCGAGGTGATGTAGAGGGCGCTGGCCATGGTCGTCCGACGGAGGTGGCGCCGGTCGGAGAACGCCCACACCAGCACGCCGTTCCAGCCCTGATCCGGTAAGTCCTCGCGGCCCGGCGACGCGGCGTCGAAGGGCACGCTCCGGCCGCGGGCCACGACACGGTCGCCGTCGGTCGCGACCACGCATTTTCGCGGGAGGCGTGATGTTCCTGGTTGTCGTGATGCTTCTGGGGCGTACGGGACCCTTGCCCGGGCGTGTGACGGGCATGACCATGGTCACCTTCGGCATTCCTCGGACCCCATAGACCGGGAGACCGCATTGCGCTCTCGCTCGCGCGCCCTGACCGCCCTCGCCCTCACTCTGGCCCTCGGCCTCGCCCAGGCCCCCGCAGTCGGCGCGGCTTCGACGTTTCACGGGAAACATCGGCCCCTGCCGCGGGGGAGCTCCGCGCCGTACGGGAGCTCCGCGCCGCAGGCAAGCGCCGCGCCGTCCTCGTACGAGAACGTCCTCGACCTCCAAGGCGTGCCGAAGGCTGCCGAGACCGGCGAGTTCAACCCCGTCAACGTCTTCGCCGACCGCGGCGCCTGGCACGCCTACGCACTGCCGTCGGCAAGCGATCCGTCGACGTACGGCGGCTTCACCGGGCCGCTGTACATCGCCCAGGAGTACCCGTGGTGGCTGAGCAAGTCCTTCAGCCGGATCCGGCTGAAGGAGGCGGGGAAGGCGATCGACCTCGCCGCGGGCGGCGCACCGCGGCTCACCTCGCTGCCCGGACTGCTGCGCCAGTCCTACCGCCTCGACGGGCTCCGCCTCACCCTGGAGCTGCGGTTCGCCACCGACCGCACCGCGCTGGTGCGAGCCCGGATCCGCAACGCCGGCCACACGCCGCGCACCCTCGCCGCCGACTGGACCGGCACCCTGCTGCGCCCGCAGGCGCCACCGCAGCGTGACGCGCCCGCGCTGAGCGCCACCGCCAGCGGTGTCGCCGTCGGCTTCGCACGCGTCCGTGAGAAGTGGGACTACCTCACCGACGGCACCGAGCGCTTCGAGGTCACCCACCGCCAGCGGGTCCGCACCACGGTCGACGGCGACAGCTACCGTAGCGAACTGGCCGCGCCCCTCCGCCTGGCTCCCGGCGCGGACCGCACCCTGGACTGGGCCGAGAGCTACACCTTCACCGCACCGGAGCGGGAGCGCGAGGCCGCCGCCGTACGGCGTGCCCTGGGCCAGCCGGTCGCCACGGCGGCAGCCGGTGACGCGCGCTGGCGCCGCTATGTCGCCGCCGTCACCGACGGGGTGCCGTCCGCGCGGCGCCGCCTGGCCGTGAAGTCGCTGCAGACCCTGGTCACCAACTGGCGTTCCGCCGCCGGGCGGATCCGGCACGACGCCATCAGCCCCTCGATCTCGTACAAGTGGTTCACCGGCGGCGTCTGGGCCTGGGACACCTGGAAACAGGCCGTCGGCACGGCCCGCTTCGACCCCGGTCTGGCCACGTCCCAGATCCGCGCCATGTTCGACCACCAAGTACGCCCGACATCGTCGACCCGGCCGCAGGACGCCGGGATGATTCCCGACGCGGTCTTCTACAACGACACGTCCGACGGCGGTGGCAACTGGAACGAGCGCAACAGCAAACCCCCACTGGCCGCGTGGGCGGTCTGGGAGGTCTACCGGCGCAGCGGTGACCGGGGGTTCCTGCGCGAGACGTATCCCAAGCTGGCCGCCTATCAGGCCTGGTGGTACCGCAACCGTGACCACGACCGCGACGGGCTCGCCGAGTACGGGGCGACCGTCGACCCGGCCAACGACAGCGCGGAGCAGCGACGGCTCGCCGCCGCCTGGGAGAGCGGCATGGACAACGCGCCGCGCTTCGACGCGGCCCTCGGCACCTCGGTGGTCGCCAACCACGACGCCTCCGGTACCGTGACCGGCTACTCGCTCACCCAGGAGTCCGTCGACCTCAACGCCTACCTCGCCGCCGACCAGGACCACCTCGCCACCATCGCCCGGGAGTTGGGGGACAAGGCGGGGGAGCGGCACTGGCGGGGCAGGGCCAAGGCCACGCACCGGGCGGTGCGCGAGCGGATGTACGACCCCGAGGACGGCTGGTTCCACGACACGGCCCTTGCGAGCGGCGAGCGCCTGACCGCACGTGGGCGGGGCATCGAGGGCGCCATCCCCCTGTGGACCGGGACGGCGTCGCCCGCCCAGGCCGCCGCCGTACGCGACAAGCTGACGGATCCGGGCGAGTTCGCCACGCCCGTGCCGTTCCCGACCGTCGCCCGGAGCTCGCCCTACTTCGCCCCGCAGCGCTACTGGCGCGGACCGGTCTGGCTGGACCAGGCCTACTTCGCCCAGGCCGGGCTGCGGCGGTACGGCTACACCGCCGAGGCCCGCGCCCTCACCGACCGGCTCGTGACCGGTGCGCGGGGCCTTGCCGGCCGGAGCCCGGTGATGGAGAACTACGACCCCTTGACCGGGGCCCCGCTGAACTCGCCCAACTTCAGCTGGTCGGCGGCGGTGCTCCTTCCGATGCTCGACGGGGACTGAGCCCGGTGGGTCAGGGGGCGGTGGAGGCCAGCGCGGCCCGCAGGGCGACTCCGTCGACGTAGTCGACGTAGGAGTGTTTCTCCTTCACCGCCCCCTTCTCGACCAGGACGAAGTCCGCGAGGTCGACGTCGACCGCACGGCCGGTCGCCGACGTGCCGGACAGCTTCCACCGCACCACCCAGAAGTCGCCCCCCCACGCGCAACGAGACCAGGGCGAACGCCAGATCCGGGACTGGCTGGAACATGCCTGCCGCGGCTTCGCGCGTGGCGTCAAGCGGATCGGTCAGCGGCGGCACAGGGCCGCGTCCACGACTCCCTCGAGGTGTGCCAGGGCATCGCTGGTCTTCGGCTCGCGGGTCATCGTGGCGCTGGCGGCGCGGCCGTCCTCGGTGGCCATGGCCCAGGTCCCGTAGCCGGGTATGCCACCGCTGTGGCCCCAGGCGACGCAGTTCTTCGACAGCTTCACCTTCATGATCCCCAGCCCCATGCGGTAGCGGTCCTCCCCCTTCTTCACAGGGATGGTGGTGAGCATCTGCTTGAGCTGGGCCTCTCGGAGGAGGTCGCCCTTCAGCAGCGCGGAGAAGAAGCGGTTGAGGTCGGAGTTGGTGGAGACCATCGCGCCCGCCGCCCAGGCCGCGGAGGGGTCGATCTCGGTGACGTCGCGCAGCGGCGACTCGCCCGGCTGGTCCTGGTGGTAGCCCTGGGGGTGGCGTTCGCGGATGGTCGTCTCGCCGGGGGCGGGGAAGTAGGTGTGGCGCAGACCGGTGGGCCGGATGATGCGCTGGTCGATCTGTTCGGCGAGGGGGCGGCCGGTGACCTTCTCCACGATCAGGCCTGCGACCAGGTAGTTGGTGTTGCTGTACGACCACTTCTTGCCGGGCTTGAAGACGGCTTCGTGCCGGAGGGCGATGTCCAGGCTGTCGCGGGGGGAGAGGTAGCGGCGCTCAAGGATGGCGTCGGTGACGTCGTCCTCGAAGTCGGGAAGACCGCTGGTGTGCTGCAGAAGCTGCCGCACCGTGATGTCGCGTCCGTCGATCCCCTTCCCGCGGACGAGGCCCGGCAGGTAGTCGTCCACGTGTTTGTCCAGGCGGATCTTCCCCTCCTTGACCAGTTGCAGCACGACCACCGCGGTGAACGTCTTGGTGACGCTGCCGATCCGCACCTGACCGTCCCTCGGCACCTTCGCGTGCGTGTCCCGGTCCCCTACCCCCGCGGTGTAGGTGCGGAATGTCCCGTTGCTGTCCCTCACGCTCGCCAGCGCACCGGGCGCCTGGCCGGAGTGCACCAGCGTCCGCAGCCCCTGCCGCACGGGGTCCGGCCCGGCGGCCATCGCGGGTGCCGCCAGACCGGCGGTGACAGAGGTGGCCAGGGCAAGGGCGGTGAGGGCAAGACGTTTGCGCATCGAGTTTCCTCCGGAGCAGCGTGGACAGGCCTTGATGACAAGATCAATCCTGCTGGGAGCAGCCGCCGTTGCCATCAGGGATCACCCTGACCGAACCCTTGACCCGCCCCGGGAGCGAGCTCCTGCATCGCCCCGGGACCGGACTCCGGTTCGCCCCGGGAGCGGACTCCCGGGGCACCCCTGAGACACGCCCTAGTAGTAGCCCTTGGCCCCGTCGAGCAGCTCCCTCACGATGTCCGCGTGCCCCGCGTGCCGTCCGGTCTCCTCGATGAGATGGATGAGCATCCAGCGGAGGTTGGCGTTGCCGGAGCGGTAGTCGGGGTGGCGGCCTACGTCGTCCAGGGAGGCCGCGGCCACGATCTCGTTGCTTCGGGCGCACTGGGCCTCGTACTCCGCGAGCAGACGCTTGAGCGAGACGCCTTCGGTGCGCCAGCTGGCGTCCTCGTCCGTCTCGTCGAAGGACGGGTTCTGCGTCTTGTCGCCGCCCAGGAACAGGACTTCCAGCCAGGTGTGCTCGACCCAGCGCATATGGCTGATGAGACCGGCCATCGTCATCGCCGGTGAGGTCGGGATGACGGAGCGGCGCGCGTCCGCCTCGCTCAGGCCCTCGCATTTCCATCTCAGGATCTGCCGCTGCAGATCCAGCCAGCCAGTGATCGCGGTGCGCTCGTCGGACTGCAAGGGGGGACGCTCAAGTGAAGGTGCCATGTCTGCGGACGTTAGGGCGCCAGGTCTGCGACTGTCGCCTGATTTTCGGCTCAGGATCCGCCGGACAGGCCTTGGGACGTGGATCGAAAGTAGATCTTGGTGATGGGCTTGCCTTACTCCAGAGGTAATCGCCTCGGCCTGTGTGCGTGGCCAAGGTTGGTGACCTCTCCGCGCTGACAGGGGACGCGGACCAGGAGGAAAGAGGTATGCCATGTCCATAGCCGCACCTACAGAAACGCGCACCGTGGTTGAGGAACTGCTTCGCAGGATCGGCGAGGGCGACCCCGGGCGCATCGCCGAGCTGTATGCGGAGCGGGGCGATTGGAAGCTGGACTGGCCGGAGGCCGAGCACGGCCGCACTGCCACGCCCTGGATCCGTCACCGGTCCACCCGGGCCGACGCGGCCGCCCACTATCGCGAGCTTGCCGAGCATCACGTCCCGGAACACGTGGCGACCGAGGTCGAGCGCATCCTCATCGACGGAAACGAGGCGGTCGTACTCGGCGAGATCCGCCAGACCGCCCGACCGACGGGACGGGCGTATCGCGCACGATTCGCCCTGCACCTGACCGTCGAAGACGGCCTTGTCACCCGGCACCATGTCTACGAGGACAGCCTTGCTGTTGCCCAGGCATTCGAGACGCAGACTCAGTGAACGGCCGCCGGGCCGATCGCGAAGGTGCTGGTCACAGCCATTCGTTGAGGGCCGCGACCAGGACGGTTGCTGCGTAGCGGACGGCGGGCTTCTCGTAGCGTGTGGCCACCGCCCGAGGCCTTTTGGGGCGGTTGACGCCGCACTCCGCCGCGTCCCGCTCGCGATGGTCGATCCTGTCGAACCTCGGCGGGCGGCCGCCGCGCGAGCCGTGCTTCCTGCGGTTGCGGGCCTGATCGAGCCTGTCCGGGATAGTGCGGCGGATCCCGCGACGCCGGGGACAGGCATGCTTCTTGCGGGAGGCGTACGTCCTGTCGGCCCGCACCCGGTTCGGCCGGGTGCGTGGCCTGCCGGCCCCGGCGCGACGCCCCCGGATCTTCTCCAGCGCGGTCTCGAACTGCGGGGAGTTCCCGCGCTGCCCGGCCGTGATCACGATCGACGTGGCGACGCCGCCAGGCGGCCCGGGTTCGTGCCCACCGGCAACAGCACCTCCAGGTGGGCCCACTGCGCATCCGTCAGATCTCCACGTGCCGCAAAGCGAGATCATCCCACCTCAAGATCAACTTTGAGCACACCTAGTGGCTTTCCCTGACCGATCTCCGGGGGATTCCTGATGGTGGGCGGGTCGGTCGGCTGATGAGCTGTTGTCATGAGTCGCCTACCGTCAGTTCGTTGTCTTCTTGCCGTCCTCTGCGGTCTCGGCACGCTTGCCGCCGCTGCCCCGGTCTCGGCCGGTGAGCCTCGCCATCCGCCCCGGTCACATGCCCGGACCCAGGCCGCGCTCGACCGGATCGTCGAGCAGGGCGCGCCGGGCGTCATCGCCGAAGCGAGAGACGGCCATGGGGTGTGGCGCGGGCGGGCAGGCGTCGCCGATCTCGCGGCCGGGCACGAGCGCAGCACCCACGAGAAGTTCCGCATCGCCAGCCTGAGCAAGACCTTCACGGCTGTGGTGCTGCTCAAGCTCGAAGCCGAGGGGCGCCTTTCGCTGGACGACAGCGTCGAGAAGTGGCTGCCCCGGGTGGTGCGGGGCAAGGGCTACCGACCGCAGCACATCACCCTGCGGCACCTGCTGAACCACACGAGCGGAATCTTCGACTACAACATGGACGACGGCTTCCGCGCCAAGTACGCGGGAGACGCCTTCGACAAGCACCGCTACACCCGGTGGGCACCCGCGCAGCTCGTCGACATCGGGCTCGCCCACCCGCCCAACTTCCAGCCGGAGCAGGGCAGCAGGCCTGATGAGCCCGGCAAGTGGGCCTACTCGGATACGAACTACATCCTCGCCGGAATGGTCATCGAGAAGGCCACGGGCGGCACGTACAAGAAGGCGGTCGAGCGCTTCATCATCGACCCGCTCGCGCTGCGCGGCACCACCGTGCCCGGCCCCTCACCCAAGGTGCCCGCTCCTCACGCCACGCACTACTCGACGCTCTTCGAGGAACCACCGCACGCAAAGGTGCGCGACGTCACCGAGTTCAGCCCCACAGTGGCCTTCTCGGCCGGCGAGCTGATATCGACCGTGAGTGACGTGAACACCTTCATGTCCACGCTGCTGGGCGGCCGACTGCTGCCACCCGCCCAGCAGCGCGCACTGCTCGACGCCGTCCCCGTCGACGGCGACAAAGGCCACGGAGGCCCGGAGGACCTCTACGGCCTGGGCATACGCCACTTCAAGCTCAAGCAGGGCTGCTGGGCCTGGGGCCACGGCGGCATGATCCCCGGATCGGCGAGCCGCACGGCAGCCACGGCGGACGGGCGCCACGTGCTGACCATGAACCGGAACGGCGACTGGGGCGAGCAGAAGCGGGAGGATGAGGTGGTCGCGACGGAGCTCTGCGGGAGTTGACGTGGCCACCAGCCCTGGCGGCGCGATCACCCGCGTCGGGGGCGCGACCGCCCGCGCCGGGGGGGGCGAGGTTGACGACAGGCTCAGCCGGTGGCCGTGCCGAACCACTTCGGGAGGTGAGCGAGCAGATCCTGCTGGTCGTCCCCGGCCCACGCCACGTGGCCGTCGGGCCGCAGCAGTACCGCGGGTACGTCGAGTTCCTCGCTGACGTCGACGACGTGGTCGACCCGGTCCGCCCAGCCCTCCACCGAGAGTCGGCCGGTCTGGTCGAGGAGCACCCCGCGGCCGTCGTGCATCAGCTCGTAGAGGCGGCCCTGCTTCAGCGCCAGGTCCCGCATCCGCCGGCCGAGGAGTTCGTGGCCCGCGCCGAAGTCGTAGCTGACCTCGACCGCGGTGATCATTCCGGTCACGTACCGGTTCACCTCCTCGAAGTCCATCAGCTTCGCGAACAGCTCCCGCAGCGCGGTCGGGCCCGCTTCGGTGCCGAGGAGCGTGATCTGCGCGCGGGTGTTGTCGAGGACGCGGGCGCCCACCGGATGCCGTTCGGCGTGGTAGCTGTCGAGGAGCCCCTCCGGGGCCCAGCCGTTGACCGCGGCGGCCAGCTTCCAGCCGAGGTTGAAGGCGTCCTGGACGCCGAGGTTGAGCCCCTGCCCGCCGGTCGGCGGGTGGATGTGGGCCGCGTCGCCGGCAAGGAGCACCCGGTCGACGCGGTAGCGCTCGGCCTGCCGCGTCGCGTCACCGAACCGGGACAGCCAGCGCGGCGAGTGCACACCGAAGTCGGTGCCCGCGACGGCAACGAGCTGCTTCTTGAACTCCTCGAGGGTCGGCGCGGTGGCACGGTCCTCGGACACGCCGTCGGCGGGCACGACGATGCGGTGCGTCCCGTTCCCGGTGGGGCTGACGCCGAACCGCAGTTGGGTCTTGCGGACTTCCGCGACGACGGCCTCGATCGTCGCCGGGTCCTCGGTCACCTCCATGTCGCCGAGGAGCGTCTCGACCTTGGCGGGCTCGCCGGGGAAACCGACGCCGACCAGCTTGCGCACCGTGCTGCGGCCGCCGTCGCACCCGACGAGGTAGCGCGAGCGCAGCTGCGTGCCGTCCGCCAGCTCGACCGTCACCCCGTCGTCGTCCTGGCTCAGGCCGACCACTTCGCTGCCGCGCCGGATGTCGGTACCGAGTTCGAGGGCACGCTCGTTGAGGATCCGCTCGGTGACCGGCTGCGGGGTGGCGACGCCGTACGGGTGTGCCGTGTCCAACCGGTCCGGCCACGGCTTGGCGATGCCGCCGAAGAGGCCGCCGACCTGGAACTTCTCACTGACCGCGAGGAACCGGTCGAGGAGGCCGCGCTGGTCCATCATCTCGACGCTGCGCGCGTGCAGGCCCTGACCGCGGGACTGCTCGGTCGGCGCGGTCAACCTCTCAAGCACGACCACATGCACTCCGGCAAGCCGCAGTTCGCCGGCCAGCATCAGTCCGGTGGGTCCACCGCCGACGACGATGACGTCGATCATCACAGTTCTCATTTCCGCAGGTCGTAGCTTTGCCCGCTGATTCTGCGGCATGCCCCGGGGCTTGCTGCAAGCCCCCCTGTGAGCTATAAATTGAGAGTGGCAAGGAGCGGGAATCCTCCTTGCCTCTGTCTTTTTTTCACGCACGCTCTCGCTACCCTGGCCGCATGGCGGTGATCTTGGTGACGGGCATGTCGGGCACGGGGAAGTCAACGGCGCTGAACCTGCTGGAGCAGCGGGGATACCGGGTCGTGGACACCGACGTCGGCGGGTGGATCGACGAGCAGGCTCCGCACCCCGACGGCACCGGCGTGGAGCCGCAGTGGCGCGAGGACCGGATCGACGCGTTGATCGCGGAGCACGAACGTTCCGGGGAGCCGTTGTTCATCGCGGGCACCGTCCTGAACCAGGAGGAGTTCTACCCCCGTTTCGAAGAGGTCGTCCTGTTCAGCGCGCCCGTCGAGGTCATGCTCGAACGCATCGCGACCCGTGACAACAACCCCTTCGGCAAGTCCCCGGAAGAGCACGCCCGGATCGTGGCCGACACCGCCGAGATCGAACCGCTGCTCCGCTCGTCGGCCACGATGGAGATCGACACCCGAAGGCCGCTCACCGAGGTGGTGGACCGACTGGCAGCGCTCGTCGGTCCGGCTCGCGCATCATGAACGTGGTCACAGTGGGAAGGAGTGCGGGGTGCGCAGGATCGCGGTCGTGGGGGCGGGGCAGGCGGGGTTGCAGCTGGGGTTGGGGCTGGTGGGGGCCGGTTACGAGGTGACGCTGGTCGCCGAGCGGAGGCCGGAGGAGGTACGGTCCGGTCGGGTCACGTCGACACAGTTGATGTTCGGCCCGGCCCTGCGTATCGAGCGGGCAGCAGGACTCGCGCTCTGGGACGACACCGCCCCCGTCATGCCGGGGTTCGAGCTCAGCCACTGGGAGCCGGAGGGCCGACCGGAGGCGCCGGTGCGACGGTTCTCCGCACGGTTCGACGACGAGGTGCGCTCCGTGGACCAGCGGGTGAAGCTGTCGTCCTGGCTGGAGCTGTTCGAGGAGCGGGGCGGGCGCACCGAGTACCGGTCCGTCGGCCCCGCCGACGTGGCCGCGCTCGCCGCCGCACACGAACTCACCGTGCTCGCCACCGGACGCGGCGAGCTCTCCGCGCTGTTCGGCCGCGACGACTCCTGGCCCGCCCACGACCGGCCGCCGCGCGCCCTCGCCTGCTTCTACGTCAACGGAGTCGCCCACGACGATTCCGACCCGGCCGCCGGGTACGTCCGGAACACCGGCGTACCGCCCACCGGCGACGTGATCATGCTGCGGGCGCTCACGGTCGGCGGACCCTGCGACATCCTGCTGTTCGAGGGGAGACGGGGCGGGGCGTACGACTGCTGGGCCGACCGCCCCAGCGCCGTCGAGGGGCTCAGGCACGGCCTCGAACTGCTGCGGACGTACGCGCCGTGGGAGTACGAACGGTTCCGCCGCGCCGAGCCCACCGACCCGGGCGCCGCCCTGTACGGCGCGATCACCCCGACCGTCCGTCACCCCGTGGCGCGCGTGGACGGCGACCGCCTCGTCCTCGGCATGGCGGACGCCGTCGCCGTCCACGACCCGATCACCGGCCAGGGCGCGAACAACGCCGCGCGGGCGGCGGCCAGTTACCTGACCGCCATCCTGAAGCGCGGCGAGCTGCCGTTCGACGAGGGGTGGATGCGGGAGACGTTCGACACGTACTGGAAGAGCGCCCGGCACGCGCACGCCTTCAGTGACTTCATGGTCCGTGAGCCGGCGCCCGAGCAGCTGCAGCGCGCCATCACGAGCGCCTTCGACTACCCCGAGGTCGCGCATCGGTTCGCCAACGGCTACGCCGATCCGTCGACGTACCGCGAGTGGCTGATGGACCCGGCCGGTGCCGACGCCTATCTCGCCCGGTTCGACGCGTAACCCGGAGAGCGGGCCGGTGGGCCGTGCCGCGCGTCCTAGGTGACGTTGACCGCGGTCCACGCGCTCGCCACGGCGCGGTGTTCGGGGCTGTTCGTGCCGTAGAGGTCGGCCGCCGCCGCGAGGGTCGCCGTGCGGGCGCTTCGGTAGGTGGCCGACGAGGTCAGGTAGACGGTCAGGGCCCGGTACCAGATCTTCTCCGCCGCGGCCCGGCCGATGCCGGTGACCGGGCGGCCGTCGTACGTGGGGCTGTCGTAGGAGACGCCGTTGATCACCTTCGGGCCGCTGCCCTCGGCGAGGAGGTAGAAGAAGTGGTTGGCGGGGCCCGCGGCGTACACGGGGTGCAGCTGGCCGATGCCGGCGTACCAGTAGTCCTTGGACTGGCCGTCCCTGGAGGGGCGGTCCATGTAGCGCAGGGCTGACTCGCCGTTGACGTCCCGGTGCTCGCCGATGAGATAGTCGCCCGGGTCCGCCGCGTTGGCGGCGGAGAACTCCACCGCGGCGGCGATGATGTCGCTCGTCGCCTCGTTGAGCGCCCCCGGCTCCCCGGTGAAGCCCAGATTCGCGGTGGCCGCGGTGACGCCATGGGTCATCTCGTGCGCGCCGGTCTCGATGCGGACGAGCGACCGGTTGGGGACCGTGGTGCCGTCGCCGTAGGTCACGCAGGACGTCGCGGAGTCCCAGAAGGCGTTGAGGTAGTTGTTGCCGTAGTGGACGCGGCTGCACCCGCCCCTGCCGTCGCCGCGGACGCCTTTGCGGCCGAAGGCGGCGAGGAGGTGGTCCCAGACCACCGCGTGGATGTAGTGGGCGGCCACGGCGTCGGACTGGCGGCCGCCCTCGCACCAGACGTTGTCGTCGTCGGTGACCAGGGTGCCGGTCCCCGAGGTGCCGTTGTGCATGTCGTACGTCTTGTGGTTGCCGCGCTGGGGGTCGTTGAGCTCGTAGCGCTTGGTGACGGCGTTGTACGTGGTGTCCAGCGGCACGCGTCCCACGTTCGTGCCGCAGCCGACACCGGCCACGGCGGACTGTGCGGCGGGGCGGGCGTCGGCGGGACCGGCCTGCAGGAGCGTGGCGAGGACGGTGGTGAGAACCGTGGCCGAGGCGAGGAAGACGCTTGCCTTGGCGCGGCGTTGGCGTAACGACGATCTGGCCATCTGGGCTCCTTGACGTGTGGGGAGTGCGCCGAGATGAGCCTGCCAGCACGGTCATGGATTGTCAGGAGCCCGACAAGTCTTCGTAGCGGCCGCCGCCGTGGGGGGCAGGGCCACAGCGCAAGGGGCGAGGCCAGGTGATACGGGGTACCCGCCCCGTACGCACACCCGTCCCCGCCCCGGCCGCGCGCCTAGCGCAGCGTGCTGCCGAACATCGCCGCCACGTACGGCGCCCCCAGGTCCTTCGGACCGAAGGCGACGGCCTTCTTGGTCGTCAGGCCCGTGGACGTGGCGCGCAGGGACCACAGCGCGCCCGCGTCGGCGTTCTCGTTCACCGAGGAGACGGCCAGGTCACGGCGGCCGTCGCCGGTGACGTCGAGCAGCGCCGCGGCCGCGCCGAACCGGTCGTCCTTCTCGCCGACGCCGGGGATGCCGGGCGTGTCCTGCTGGAAGGCCTGGGAGCCGGTGCCGGTCACGCCGGACGCGCTGCCGCGGACGAGGGTGACGGCACCCGCCCGGGCGACGTTGCCGACACTCTCGCCGGGCGCGCCGACCGCGATGTCCGCGAAGCCGTCGCGGTCCACGTCACCCACGGCCACCGAGGCGCCGAACGCGTCGCCGTCCTCCTCGACGCCGGGCACGCCGGGCAGGTCCTGGTTGAACTTCTGGATCTCGCCGTCGCCCGTCTTCAGGCCGTTCTTCGAGCCGTAGGCGACCATGACCTTGGACTCGTAGTCGCTGCCGCCCACGACGAAGTCGTCGTAGTGGTCGCCGTTGACGTCACCGACGGCCAGGGCGCCGCTGGAGCCCGGGGCGTCACCGCGCTTGAAGCCGGCGGGCGAGCCGTAGAGCACGCTGTTGCCCCACTCGCCGTCGCCGTAGTAGTCGTTCATGGCGATGTCGGCACGGCCGTCGCCGTTGATGTCGCCGACGGCCTCCGGCACGACCGGGCCCTCCACGGAGCGCGGGCCGTCGATACAGCTGTCGCCGCGGTCCGGCAGCGGCGAGCAGTGGAGGTTCGGGCGCTCGTCGCTGTCGTAGCTCCACCACTGCGACTTCTCCATGAAGTCGAGGGTGGCGGTCGGCTTGCCGGTGCGGGAGATCGGGCCCTTCCACAGGCGCGCCTGCTGGTCGGTCGGGTCGTCGCCGTAGGAGCCCACCTTGGCGAACAGGGCCAGGTCGGTGGTGCCGTCGCCGTCGAAGTCACCGGCCTGCGGCGCGAAGCCGAAGGTGGGGATCTTGGTGCCGCCGGAGAGGCCATCCTTGGAGCCCCACAGGATCACCGAGCCGCCGGGCTCGACCACACCGCCGGAGCCGATGACGAGGTCGGTGTAGCCGTCCTTGTCCAGGTCGCCCTTGGTGAACCAGCGGCCGAACTCCTGCTTCGTGGTGGCCGCGCCGGGCACACCGCTGGTGGAGCGGCTGATGATCTTCTTGTTGGCGGGGTCGAGGCCGTTCTTGGAGCCGTACGTCACCGCGACGTACCCGGCCTTCTTCTTCCCGGAGACGGTGGCGCCGGGGGCGCCGACGACCAGGTCGGCGTAGCCGTCGCCGTTGAAGTCGTCCGTCGCCTTCGCGGCGGCGGCCTTGCTCTCGGCCTTGCTGGTGGTGGGAGTGGCGGCCTCGGCCTGGCCCTGCCCGAAGGTCCAGATCGTGAGCCCGCCCGTCACCAGGGACATGGCGATCAGGGGGGTGGTCAGTCGGGCTCGGCGTCGTGCTCGCGACATATGGCTTCCCATAGTTCCTTCGCTCGGAGGTCGGCTCGTGAACGTCCAGCTGTGTGACAGCAGGAATTCACTGCCGGTTCATGTCCCTTGACCTCCCGTGCCCCGCAATGGTTGTACGGCACCACGTGCGACACGGCTCTCATGCGGGGGGCCGGACCGGGGGACACGTGCCACCCCGGGGACCGCGCCGCCCCCGGATTCGTCAACTCCCCTATCTCAGACGTGTGTTGATCTGCACAATGCATGCTGTGCCGCACTACGAATACGTGGAGTTCACGCTCGACGACGGAGCGCAGGTCCGGCTCGAACTGGCCGGAGCGGGGGCAGCCCCCGGGGCTCCGCCGCCCGGCACGCCCGCCGACCTGCCGGGCGGGATCTCCGGCATGACCCCGGTCGGCGGGGGCGCCCGCGTCGCCGCGGCCGCCACGGACGCGCTGCGCACCGTGCTCAGCCCGCTGGGCCCGGTCCTGCAGCAGGTGCACGACGCGGTGCGCACCATCCCCGACCCGCCCGGCGAGATCACCGTCGGCTTCGGCGTGCAGATCGGCCAGGACCTGAGACTCGGCATCGTCGGGGCGGGCGGCCAGGCGAGCATGACGGTCTCGGCGACCTGGCAGCTGCCCCCGCGGACCGAGACGTGAGCTGGTTCCAGGCGCCGGGCGACGACCGGCGCGCGGACGCCCGCGGGGCACTCGTGCGGGTCCTGTCCGCGGACCGGGCCCGCACCGCGGGCGCCGGCGTCTACCTCTGCGGCCGACGGCTCCTGACGTGCGCGCACGTCGTCAACGCGGCGCTCGGCCAGCGGATGCTCAGCGCCCGGGACCCGGGCCGGATCACCCTCGACGTGTCGTTCCCGGTCCTGTCCGCCACCGACACCCGCCCCGCCCGCCTCGTGACCTGGATCCCGCCCCGCTCGCCCGCCCACGGCCCGGTCCCCGACGGCGCCCTGGAGTGGGCCGGTGACCTGGCCGTCCTGGAGCTGGGGGAGGAGCCGCCCGCGCCCGCGGGCCCGGTCCGGTGGCTGGAGATGGCGCGCGGACAGGAGGTCAGGGCCTGGTACGGCGGCGGGCAGGCGTTCACGTACGCCGACGCGCGCGTGGCCGCGTACGACGACGGCGTCGGCTACCTCGACGGGCAGCTGTCGGGCGCGGCCGTCGACGAGGGCTACAGCGGCGGACCCCTGTGGTGCCTGGCCGCCGGTGCCGCCGTGGGCCTGGTCATGGGGCGGATCACCGCGCCGGACACCGCGCTCTCCGCACAGCACACGGTGCGGCGCAGCTGGGGCGCGGGCTGGCAGTACGTGCTCGCTGAGCTGCGCCGTGCCGGGGCCCTGCCCGAGGCCCAGCTGAACCAGGTCCTGCACGCGTCGGCGCCCTCCTCCGACGCGGACGAGACGGTGCGGGACATGATGATCGGCCCCCTGCACATCCTGCTCGGCGACCCTTCGGCCCGCGCCGCCCACGCCGGCGCCCTCGCCGCCGAACTCGGCCTGCGCGCCCCCGCCGACGGCACCGCACCCCTCGTAGAGGAACTGGCCCACCTGCTCACCCGCACCGAACGGGCGCTGCCGACGCTCGCCGAATCCCTCGCCCCCATGGTGGCCGACGACCCGCGCGGGCGCGGTGAGCTCGACCGGCTCCTTGCCCTCGGTCGCCTCGCGGACGCCGCCCGCCTCCTCTCCGTCGCCGAACACCGGCTGCTGCTCGCCAAGTTCGAGCACCTGAGCCGGCACGACCCGGGCCTGCTGCACCGCGCGGCCTCCGAGGCCCTGCCCTATCTGGAGCTGCCGCAGTCCCTCCAGGCGGCCCGCCTCGCGCCGTCCGCCGTGCCGGGGGTCCTGCGCGAGCTGGAGACCTGGCCCGGCGACGGATCCCCGGTGCCCGACGAGACGCCCCGGCTGCCCGCCCTGCTGCGCGTCGTCGAGTACGTGGCGGCCGAGACCGGCGGCCTGGCCTGCCGCGCGCTGCAGGAGTGGAGCGGCCGGGTCGCCGCACGGCTCGGCATCCACGAATCCGCGCTGCGGGAGCGGCGGGCGGACGCCGAACGCTGGTCGCAGCGCACCGCCCCGGCCGGTGCCCGCATCCTCGTGGAGCTCGACCGGCACGCGAAGGACCCGGTGGACCACTACCGCTGCGCGGTGTGGCGGCTGCGGGCCGACGGCAGCGCCGCCCGCGCCGTCACCGGCACCGACCGGCCCCGCACCGGACGGGAGGTCGCCCGCCTGATCCGGGAGACCGCCGGCGGCACGGAGGGCGCCGAGCACGGGGTCGCCCTGGTCGCCGTGTCCGTACCGCCGGACGCGTTGGAACTGCCGGTGGACGAATGGGACGGCGCCGACGTCGACGAGTACATCTCCGCCCCGCTCGGCGAGGACTTCCACCTCATCCTGCGCTGCCCGAAGCTGCGCCGCCGCTCGCGCACCGGCGCCGCCGACCTCAAACGCCGCTGGAGCGCCCGCCACCACGGCGAGGCCCTGCGCACCGACCAGACCGCCGGTGGCCGCGCGGCACTGATCGGACTCCTGAAGACCACCCACCGGGACACGGCCCGCGTCCTCGTCCAGGGCACGGCCGCGCAACGCGGCGAACTGCTGCCGGTGTGCCTGGTGATGGGCGTCCCCATCGTCCTGTGGGACCGCGGTTCGCGCGCGCCCGCGCCCGGAATCGAAGCGGTCGGGCCCGAAGGGCCGGTCGACGGGCTGCCCGAGCGCGTACGGCACTTCAGAGTGCGGGCCTACGCCGACGCGGGGACCGGCGCGCGGCCCGCCCTGGTCTGGGAGGACACCGAGGTGCCCCTGCCGGACGAACTGCAGCTCGCCGACCCCGCACAAGGACTCGCCGACCCCACGCAAGGGGCCGACCCCTCCCAAGGAACGGAGCAGGCCATATGAGCCGACGCACGGAGCGGGCCGCCATGCGCCCGAGCGCGGAGGACGCGGCATGAGCCGGACGGAGCGGGTGATATGACGGAGAGCGACGAGTGGCGGCTGTTCCGCGGCGACCGCGTGGTCCGCCAGGTGCGGCTGCCCGAGGCCCCGCCCTGGCGACGGTTCCCCAACGGAGGGGGCAGCCGCACCCGGCCGCGCCCCTACCTCATCGGCCGCGCCGAGGCCGACGTGGTCAGCGCGGCCCTGCACCTGCGGCGCCCGCTCCTCGTCACCGGCCACCCCGGCACCGGCAAGTCCTCGCTCGCGCACGCCATCGCGCACGAGCTCGCCCTGGGCCCGGTGCTGCAGTGGGCCGTCAACAGCCGCTCGGCCCTCAAGGACGCCCTGTACGGATACGACGCCATCGGCAGGCTCCGCGAGACCCATCTGCGCCAGGAGCGCGGCGACCGGGAGCCGGGCATCGGCACCTTCGTCAGGCTGGGCCCGCTGGGCACCTCCCTGGTGCCCCGCGACCGGCCGCGCGTCCTGCTCGTCGACGAGCTCGACAAGGGGGACGTGGACCTGCCCAACGACCTCCTCACCGTGTTCGAGGAGGGCGAGTTCGAGATCCCCGAGCTGTCCCGGCTGCCCGAGGACCAGTCCGAGGTGCCGGTGCTCACCCACGGCACGGACAGCGAGTGGGTGACGGTCACCCGGGGCCGCGTACGCTGCCGGGAGTTCCCCGTCGTCGTGATCACCAGCAACGGCGAACGTGACTTCCCGCCCGCGTTCATGCGCCGCTGCGTACGCCTGGCCCTGCCCGATCCGGACGAGGCCCGGCTGCGGGAGATCGTCGCCGCGCACCTCGGCGACGACGCCCTCGCCGGCGTGGACGACCTGCTGCACGCCTTCCTCAACCGCCGCGCCCCGGGCGAACTCGCCACGGACCAGCTGCTCAACGCCGTGTTCCTGCGCAAGGGCGGCGTCGACCTGAACGCCGAGGGGCTCCTGGACGCCGTACTGCACCGCCTGGGCGGAGCCCTCTAGATGCCGCCCGACCTGCCGCCCGATCCGCCGCCTCATCCGCCGCCCGGCGGCACGGGACCCGGGCCGTCCGACGGCGGCCGGCCCGGACCCGGTGGCGGGACGCCACCCGCCGCCCTCGGTCTCCTCGGCCGCATCACCGGCCACGACCTGTCCATCCACGAACTCCTCGACGCCCTCTGGCTCGCGGCCCGCCTGCCCGCGGACGGCGGCACGCCCCTCGCCCACGCGCTCTCCGCGACCGTGCGCCCCGCCCCGCCAGGACCGGTCGACCACCCCACCCCCGGCGGCCCGGCCGACACCGCCGCGCCCACCGACGACACCCCGACCCCCGACACCCCGGCGCCGCCACCGCCCCCGGCGCAGCTGCTCGGCGCCCTGCACGCGGCCGCCGCGGCCCGCAGCGCCCCCGAATTCGCCCAGCTCGGCACGGACGACGAGGACCGGTTCGCGGCGGACGACGGCGCGCTGCCCGTGCGCGTCCCCGAGGAGAAGGCCCTGGGCGACGAGGAGCTGCGCTTCGGACGCTCGCTGCGGCTCCTGAAGCAGCCCCAGCCCCACCCGCACAAGCGCGAGTTCGACGAAGCGGCCACCGCCGCCGCGATGGCCGAGACGGGACTGCCCGACGTGGTGACCCGGCCCGCGCGCCAGCGCTGGCTCGACCTGGTGCTGCTCATCGACGACGGCATCTCGATGCTGCTGTGGCGGCGCCTGGCCACCGAGCTGCGGGCCCTCCTCGAACGGCTCGGCGCCTTCCGCGGCATTCGCGTACAGGGCCTGGACACCCGGTCGCGGCGGGCGCCCCTGCTGCGCGCCCGCCCCTTCGACCCGCACTCCGCGCTGCTGTCGCCCGCATCGGCCGTCGACCCCTCCGGCGGCACGCTGGTCCTGGTGATCAGCGACGGCGTGGGCCCGTGCTGGCGGGACGGGCGGATGCGCAACGCCCTGGAGCGCTGGGCCCGCCAGGGTCCGACCGCGATCCTGCAGGCCCTGCCCGCCCATCTGTGGGACGGCTCGGGCATCCGCTGCGAGCCCTGGCTGGTGACCACCCGGCGCCGCGGCGCCGCCAACGACACCTGGGACGTGGCCGATCCCCTGCTGCCGCCCGGCCTCGGCGACGACTTCGCGGACGTCCCCGTACCGGTGCTCGAACCCTACCCACCGGCCGTCGCCGCCTGGGCCCGGCTCGTGTCCTCGCCCGGCGCCAGCACCGAACTGCCGCTCCTCATCCCCGCGCACACCCCCGCACCGCAGCGCCGCGCCGACACCCGCGGCACGGACGCCGCCACCGCCGTCCTGCGGTTCCGGGACGCCGCGTCCCCGCAGGCCTACCGGCTCGCCGCGCACCTGGCCGCGGTCTCGCCGCTCACCGTCCCCGTCATGCGGCTCGTCCAGGAAGCGGTGCCGTGGCGGGCGGACACCGCCCACCTGGCCGAGGTGTTCCTGGGCGGGCTCATGCACCAGGTCGAGCCGGCCGAGGCCCGACTGCCCGCGCAGCACCGGCGGTTCGGGTTCTCCCGGGACGCCCAGGACATCCTGCTCGACACCGCGTCGCCCATCGACCTGCTGCGCACGACCAGGGCGGTCACCGAACGCCTGCGCGCGCTCGTGGGCCGCTCACCGGACTTCCCCGCCTGGCTCGCGCACCCCTCGGGAACCAGCGAACTGCTCCCCGGTACCCGCCCGTTCGCCTGGCTCGAGGACCGCCTCCTGACCCACCTCGGCGCCCGCCCCATGGCCGCGCCCGTCCCCGTGCGCGCCCCCGGAGGGGAGCCGGTCCAGCTGCCGACCGGCCTGGAGACCGCACCCTCCTGGCTGCCCCTGCGGCTCCAGGACCTGCACGCCCTCGGCCCCTACACGCTCCAGTACCGTGACGGCAGCGGCGGCACACCCACCGCGTACATCGGGGAGGACGAGGACGGGCGGCAGGTGCTGCTGCGGGTGTCGTACTCGATCGCCGATCCCGTGGTCAGGGAGCTGCTCGACATCGAACGCCGCGCGCTGCGGCGCATGGACGGCGTGTACGCCCCGGGTGTCGTGGCCAGCGACCTGGAAGGCACCCCCGCGCCGTGGCTCGCCCTGCACCTGGAGACGCTCAGCGACGGGCGGCCCGCGCCGACGCTGCGTGCCGTCCTCAACGCGGCCGGACCGCTGGCCGGCACACCCCTGTTCCTCTGGCTGGGCTGGAACCTGGCGCGGGCGGTGAGCCGCTGCCATCGGCGCGGCATCGTGCACGGCTCACTGACCCCGGGCGTGGTGTTGGTCACCGAGTCGACCCTGCACATCATCAGTTGGGCGTCGGCACGCATCGACGGCGCGCGCACCGCGTCGTTCTCGGCGATGCCGCCCGCCTCGCCCTACCGGGCCCCCGAGGCACGGATCTGGGGCGAGTCCCGCATCGCGGCCGGCGACGTGTACGCGCTGGGGGCGGTGCTGCTGCACGCGGCGACGGGGAGGGCCTGGCAGGGCTACGAGCGCGACAGGCTGCGGCACGACTGGCGGTTCGCGGAACTCGACGCGGACCTCGCGGACCTGCTGCTGCGCTGCACCGCGACCGAACCGGAGCGGCGGCCCACGGCGAGAGAGGTGGTGGACGCCTTCGGGGCGCGCCTTCCGGGCGGGCAGGAGTGGCAGGACGCCGAGGACGAGGAGTCCGCAGCCACGCCCCTCGCCACCGAGGGCGACGGCGCGGACGAGGAGGACAGCGACACCGAAGCCTGGACGCGCACCATCCGGGCTCCGGTGCGGGCCCCGCTGCGGATCGCCCTGGTGGGCGTCAAGGACGGCGTCGGCTGCACCACGACGACGATGATGCTGGGTGCCGTGCTCGCCGACCAGCGGCAGGAGCGGGTGCTCGCGATCGACGCCGACCGGCATGCGGGGCGGCATGTGCACATCGGCGGCCGCGTGTTCCGCAGATCGTTCGCGAGCCTGACCGACCTGGCCGCGTCGCTGCACGAGGTGAGCCGCTTCGACGAGCTGGAGCTCTTTCTGTCCCCGCACCGCTCGGGCCTGCTGATCCTGGCGAACGACTCGATGTCCCGCCCGTTTCTGGCCGGTCAGTACAGCGACCAGGACTTCCGCAAGGTGGCGCGGGCGACGGGGCAGTACTTCCGCCTCACCCTGATCGACTCCGACCGGCCGGTGCCGCTGGTCCTGGACCACGCCGACCGCGTCGTCATCGTCTCGCGCGCCGACCCCGCGGGCCTCACCCAGGCCCAGCAGACCATGGACCGCCTGGTCACCCTCAACCGGCCGGACCTGGTGGAGGAGGCGGTCGTCGTCCTCAACCACAGCCGCCCCGCCGCGGGCTGGACCCTCGACGCCGCCGCCGTACGCGGCCTGCGCTCACGCTGCCGCGGCATCGTCACCGTCCCGCGCGACGGCCACCTCGCGATGGGCAGCACCGTCGAACTGTCCTGGCTGACGCCCACCGCGTACAAGGCGTATCTGCGGCTCGCGGGGCTGCTGCTCGGACCGCGGCCCACGTTCCCCTGACGGATGGGCCCGCTTCCCCGACGGGTTCGCGGCCGGGGCGCGGCTCGACGTGAAGCCGCCTGGACCGGACAACGGCATTCCCGGAGGATCGGCCGCAACGGTGCCGGACGAGGCACACGTCGTACGGGGGGCGGGGGAAGTCCGTGGTGTACCGCATTCACTTCACGGTCGACGATCTGGCGCGCACGCGGGTGGCGCCGTCTCCGCTGCCGCTGATGGAACTGAGCGCGGCCGTGCGGATCCTGCAGCAGGACCACCATCCGGTGCGCTTCGGGGCCTGGCGGCGTCGCGCCCTCGCCGGCCTGCGTCCCGAGGCCCGGATGGTCCTCGACCTGATACGGCCCCGCCGCCCGGCGCCCACGTTCCTCACGCGCGCCGAGGCCGGAAGGCCGCAGGAACTCCTGGAGCGGGTGCGCGCCACACCCCGCACGCAGATCCACGAGGACCTGGCGCACGTGGCCACCGCGCAGCCGCTCCCGGCGTGGGCGCGAGGCCTGGCCGACGACCGCGACCTGCTCCGGCAGCTCTACGACGGCCTGGAGCACCTCTACGCCGTGCTGCTGTCCCCCCACTGGCCGCAGCTCACCAGCAGCGCGACCGCCGACCGGGGGATCCGGGCGCGGCAGGCCCTCACCGGAGGCATGGAAGAACTGCTCGCCTCCGCGAACCCCCGTCGGATCCGCTGGAATCCCCCCGTCCTGGAAGTGGCGATGGCCTCGGGCCTCGACGGAGACCTGTTCCTGGAGGGCCGGGGGCTGCTGCTCGTCCCGACCTTCTTCGGCCTCGCCTGGCCCGCGCTCGACATCGACGCCGCACCCCAGCCGGTCCTGACCTGCCCCGCCCAGCACGGCCAACCCCCAGGCACACAGTCGCTGTTCGCACCGCAGGACCGGACCCGCGCGAACCCGTCAGCGCTGGCGGCGCTCCTCGGCCACACCCGGGCCGCGGTGCTCGACGCGATCGCCGAGCACCCCGGCTGCTCCACCAAGGAACTCGCCCTGTTCGTCGGCGTCGCACCCCCCAGCGCCAGCGAACACGCCACCACCCTCCGCACGGCCGGACTGATCCACACGGTCCGGCACCGCAACACCGCACTCCACACCCTCACCGCCCTCGGCACCGGCCTGCTCAACGCGCCGGGAGACCCCTCCCACGGCTGAGACGCGGCCGGTGCCGCGGGCGCGGCGTGGGCGGGTGCGACGGGTACCGCCACGGGAGGTCTCACGAGGCCTTGGCCAGGCCGTGGGTCAGGGGCGCCGGGCGGAGCGCGCTCACGGCGGTGGGGGAGAGCAGTTCGGTGTACAGGCCCGCGGCCTCCCAGGTGCGCAGGATCGCGTAGTCGCGTTCGAGGGCGGCCTGGTCGGGGCCCGTCAGATAGACGAAGCCGGGGGACGTCGCCAGGTCCGTGGTCGGGCGCAGGCGCGCGCCCGGCCGCACCAGGGGCATCAGGGTGTCCACCGTGGGCAGGGACGCCACCAGGCGCTCCCAGTCGGCCGAACGCACCACACCGGCCGCCTGGTTGATCAGCGACACATAGCGGACGCGTCCGGGCCAGCGCAGCGTCGGCTCGGCGCCGACCGGCGTGCCCGCGCCCAGGAGCAGGTCGGCAAGGAGGCCCGCGTGCGAGGCGCCGGTGTGGCGGGCGGTGACCTGAGGCAGGACACCGCCGCCGAGGCGGGCCCCGGCCTCGATCAGGACCGGGCCGCGCGCGGTGACCATGACCTCGCTGTGCGCCGCGCCATGGCGCACGCCCAGCGCGGTGAGCGCCGCACGCACATAGGCGTGCAGCACCCCGGTGTCCGGGGCGGCGGGGTCGCTCGGCTCCTCGTAGTCGTACACGGGAAAGCGGCCGTCGACCGTGCGCTTGGTGTACTGCCACGACTCGGTGACCGTGTGGTGGCCGTGCTCCGAGAGGGTGTTGACGTAGAACTCGCGTCCCGTGAGCCGCTCCTGGACCAGCGCGCGCCGGTTGGCGTCGCCGAAGAAGTTCGGCGAGGTGAGGACGGTGTGGCAGGCGTCGGCGATCTCGGCGGCCCCGCGACAGAACCAGACGTTGTCCGACGCCGAGCTGTCCACGGGCTTCACGACGACGTCCGTGAGTCCCTGTCCCGCGCACCAGCGCACGGCCTCGCCGGGGGACTCGACCACCGTGTCGGCGACGGCGGCGAGCCCGGCCCGCCGCAGCGCCGCCGACATCAGCGGCTTGCTGCGCCGCAGGGCGCTGCTCAGCGGGGGATTGCCCGGCAGGCCGAGGGCCTGCGCGAGGTTCTCGGCGAGCAGCACACCGGTCTCGGCCCCGGCCACCACCTGGCGCACCCGCAGCGCCCGCAGCGTGAGGACCAGGCGGGCGAAGTCGTCGATGTAGCCGAAGTCCTGTTCGTAGAGGCGGGGTTCGAAGGACGCGGTCATGGTCCTCGGAAGGCGGGGGCGGCTGCGGATGTGGAAGCACTCGGCTCCCCGCTGGTGCAGTTCCCTGGTCAGATGCCGGCCCGACGAAAAGCCGTCGACGATGGCGATGCGCATGGTGGTGAAGTCTTTCCCCGTGGTGGTTCAGCGTGCGATCTGTGGTGCTGGTGCGGTGGCCGTCGTGCCGTCAGTGCGCGTGGCCGAAGGTCTGGGCCTCGTGGGCGGCGTACGCCACGAGCAGCGGCTCGATGACCGTGGCGGGCGGCAGCAGACGGCGGTCGTCGGCGGTGGCGTACCGCCACAGCCAGGGCAGCATCCACGAGGCGAGCTCGGGCGGCGTGGACGCGCGGATCTCGGCCTCGGCCGCGGCGTACCGCGCGCCGCTCACATGGCGCCGGATGACGGGGAAGAGCTGCTGCTCCTCGGCGTCGATGTGCGCGATGAGCAGGTCGCGCTGCTCGGCGAGGAGCACGGCGAGCCGCGGCGCGTGGCGGGCCGGGTCGTCGGCGAAGTGCGTGGCGGCCTCGTCGGCGGCGTCCTGGAGCTGGTCCAGGGCGTCGTGCTCCCCGACGTAGGGGGAGAGGTCGACGGCGTCGCCCGCCGCGTCCGCGATCACCGGCCACAGCCGGTCGTCCTCGTTGCGGTGGTGGTGGCGCACCGCGGCGTTGTACCGGTGGACGTACGTGGCGATGGCGCCGGCCCGCGCGGGCGGCATCGTCGAGGCGTCGGCCTCGGACAGGAGCGCGGCGAGGCGCGCGATGTCGACGAGGATGGCGCGGTGGCTCAGGCGGATGCCGGTGAGGTCGGGCAGGGCCGACGCCGTGTCAGCCGACGGCGGGGTGATGCTATTGGTCATGGCGTTCACAGTGCGCTGTGGCAGTCAATGCCAGGTCAACGACTGATCAACGGTCCGTCGGGCCGCGTTCAGGGCGCTGCATCACGGCTCCCAGCTGCTGCAGCCCCTCCACCGTGGTGAGGGCCTCGCCGGTGGCGTCCGCCACCCGCATGAACGGCGTCACTGCCGCCAGGTCGGGCTGCCGCGAGCCGAGGGCCCGGTACACCCGCGCGACGAAGCGGCCGCGCGCCGCGGGGCTTTCGGGGTCCTCGGCGTCGCCCGCGTAGCGCGCGGCCGTGCGCATCGTGCTCTCGGCCTCCTCGGGCCGGTCCGTCGCCCAGAGCACCACGGCCAGCAGGATGCGCACCATGTAGTGCCGCATGGGGTTGCCCGTCTCGGCCGCGCAGTCCAGCGCGACACGGAGGTCGGCCTCCGCCGCGTCGTGCCGCGCCGCGAGAAAGGCGAGCCAGGCGCGGATGTGCAGGGCCCGCGCCTGGTACTCCGGGTCCTGCTGGGCCTTGGCCAGATCGACGGCGACCCCCGTGATCCGGATGATGTCCAGGTAGTGGGCGCGGCCCATGAAGTGCCCGCTGATCGCGATGACGGTGAGCAGCTCGACGGCCTGGCGCAGCGCGTGCGAGCCGCAGGGCAGCAACTGGGCCACGGTGGTGGTCAGCAGGGCGTGCTCGGCACCGAACCACTCCCGGACCTCCTCGATCCCCGCGAAGCCCACGCCCGCGTACCGCTCCGGGCGCGGCCAGGCGTGCGGCGGCTCGGGGGACGCGACGGCCCGCGCGGCCCGCATCACGGTCGCCAGGAGCAGTTCCCCGACGCGCAGGAGGGCCTCCTCGCGCTCCGTGGCGCTCTCGGTCTCCTCGGCGTGCCGGCGGGCGTACAGGCGCAGCAGGTCGTGGAAGCGGTAGCGGTCCGGAGTGGGGGACTCGAGCATGCCCGCGTCCACCAGGGTCTCGGCGAGGCGTTCCGCGGTGCGCTCGTCCGTGTCGAGGAGGGCGGCCGCCACCGGCAGCGGGAAGTCCGGCGCGTCCGACAGGGCGAACAGCCGGAAGGCGCGGGCGGCGTCGGCGGCCAGGGCCTCGTAGCCGAGCCGGAAGGCCGGAGCGACGGCCAGGTCGCCGACGCGGAGCTCGTCGAGCCGTGCGCGCTCGTCCCGAAGGCGCTGGTCCAGCGAGGCGATGGTGCGGCCCGGGCGGCCGGCGAGCCGTGACGCCGCGATCCGTACGGCCAGCGGCAGTCGGCCGCAGGCCGTCACCAGGGAGCGCGCGGCCTCCGGCTCGGCGGCGACGCGCTCGGGGCCGACGATCGCGGTGAGCAGCGCGAGCGACTCGTCCTCGGGCGGTACGTCGAGTTCGAAGCGCCGCGCACCGGGCACGGCCAGGTCGCGGGCGCGGCTGGTGACCAGGACGGCGCACCCGGCGGTGCCGGGAAGCAGCGGGCGGATCTGCTCGGCGTCCCGGGCGTTGTCGAGGACGAGCAGCGCACGCCGGTCCGCGAGGAGGGTGCGGTAGAGCGCGGCCCGCCGCTCCAGGTCCAGTGGGATCTGGTCGGACGGGGTGCCGAGGGCCGCCAGGAAGTCGGCGAGGACGCTTGCCGGGTCGACGGGGGAGCTGCCCGCGCCGAGGTCCACGTGGAGGCGCCCGTCGGGGAACGCCGCACCGAGCGCGTGCGCGACATGGACGGCGACGGTGGTCTTGCCCACGCCCGCGGTGCCGCTGAGCGTGCACACCGTGACGGCGTGACCGGGGCCCGCGCTGCCGCTCAGGAGCGCCGTGCGGATCGTGCCGACCGCCTCGGCGCGGCCGGTGAAGTCGGAGACGTCGGCGGGCAGCTGCTGCGGAAGCGGGCGGGCCGGGGACGCGGTCCTGGGCGTGCCCGGGGGCGTGGACCGTGGCGCGCCCGGGGCCGCCGCACCGCCGGTCCTCGCCGGTTCGGCGGGCGCCGCGAGGCCCGGGTCGGCGGCGAGGATGCGGCGCTGCAGTTCGGTGAGGGCCGCCGACGGCTCCACACCGAGCTCGCCGCGCAGCGCGTCGCGCGCGGCACGGTGGACGGCCAGGGCCTCGGCCTGGCGCCCGCAGCGGTACAGGGCGAGCATGAGCAGTTCGCTCAGGCGCTCGCGCAGCGGGAACTCGCCGACCATGGTCTGCAGCTCCGGTACGGCCTTCGCGTGCATCCCCAGGTCGAGCGCGTAGCCGAACTGCGCCTCGCGCGCCGTGGAGCGCACCTCCTCCAGACGGCTGCGCTCGCGCTGCGCCCAGGGCCCCGGCACGCCGACGAGCGGACTGCCCCGCCACCGCGCGAGCGCCCCGGCAAGCCGGTCGTACACGGCTCGGGTGTCGCCGCTGCGGTCGGCCACCTCCCGCTCGAAGAGCAGGGAGTCGACCTCGACGTCCGCCGCCCGCAAGGCGTACCCGCCCGGCACGGACGGCAGCACCTCACCGCCGTCCCCGGGGCGCCGCTCCGGTTCGAAGGCGGTCCGCAGCCGCGAGACGTAGGTGAGCACCGTGCGGTGCGCCGTACGCGGCGGCTCCTCGCCCCACAGCCCGTCGACCAGATCGTCCATCGAAACGGCCCGGCCCTCGCGCAGCAGCAGCATGGCGAGCACCGCCTGTTGCTGAGGGGAGCCGACATTGAGCGGATCGTCACCGACTCGGCCGCTGACCGGCCCGAGCAGTCGAAAACAGAGCTTCCCCCGCTGACCGTGCACGTTCCCCGCCGCCCCGATTCCACGCCCCGGCAGTGTCAGGCCGAGGTCCGTCCCGAGAGTCTAGGACGACATCTCATCCCCCGTTACTGCCGCCCCCATTGCCACCTCCGCAGCCGTTTCCCTCACCGCCACCACCGCGACCGCCGTAGAGCGCCTGCGCAGCCGTCCGCGTCTCCTGCCCGGCCGCCGCACACGCCCGCGCCCGCTCCGACTGCCGTTTGTCGAAGGCCCTGTGCGCCTTGTGCGCCGTGCGGGCGAGAGCGTCGATGTCGGCGCCGTCCCGCTCGCGGTACGCCGTGCGGACGGCCTCGCGTGCCGCGGCGTCGGCCGCGGCCAGGAAGCGCTGCCGTGCCGGCGCGCTCTCGTACTCCCCGCGCAGCCGGCGTCGCTCGTCGCCCGTCCGCTTGCGTCGCCAGGGGGCCCACCACGGCACGCGTGGCAGGGCCGGCATCGGATGCGCCTGCTCCCACTGCGCGGCCGCGTGCTCGCTCGCTTCCCGCCCCACCCTGTCGAGCGCGGTCTGCGCCTCCTCCGCCCGCTGTTCGACCTGCGGTAACGCGGGCCCTTCCCGGACGGGCTGCCGGCACTGCCGCACGGTGCGGGCCGCCTCCTCGTACTGCCGTCGCAACTCCTCGTGCGTCGCCATCCACCCATGCTTGCCGCTCTCCGCCGGGACCGGTCCGGTGGCGCAGGACTCTTGATGGTGCGTCAGGAACAGGGGTTGGATGGCCTGCACATGCGGCCCGCCCGCGCGGGCCCGTCGAGTGCCGGAGGTCCGTGTATGCGCCCGCGCCGTGCCCGCCACCTGCGCCGTTCCGTTCTGGCCGCTCTTGTGGGCCTGATCGCCGTCGCCCTCCTGGGCGGCGGGCTCACCCCCGCCGCCCAGGCGAGACCCGACGAGGTGCGCGAGCGCGGACCGGCGGCGGTGGACGGCATACCCCGGCTCACCGACGAGCGCGGCCGGGCGCTCACCCTGCGCGGCTGGAACGTCGAGGACAAGACGCACCACGGCGACGACGCGCTCAGCGCCATCACCGAACGGCACTTCAAGGACCTGCGCGCGCACGGGTTCAACTTCGCGCGGCTGCTCGTCTTCTGGGACGACCTGGAGCCCGACCGCGGGCAGTACAGCACGGCGTACCTGCGCAAGATCCGCCGCATTCTCGACTGGGCCCACGAGCACCGGATCCACGTCGTACTCGACGCCCACCAGGACGTGTTCGGGCCCGCCTTCGGCCACCGCGGCATTCCCCGCTGGGCGACGCGGACCGACGGGCTGCCGTTCACCCCGCACCCCGACGACTGGTTCGCCGAGTACTTCGAGCCCGCCGTCCAACGCGCCTTCACACACCTCTACGAGGACAAGGACCTGCGCACCGCGCAGGCCCGCATGTGGCGGCTGCTCGCCGACCGCTTCGGCGGGCACCCGGCCGTCCTCGGCTACGACCTGATCAACGAGCCGATGGCCGAACTGCGGGACGGCGAGGACCTGGCGACCGCCGCACGCCGCATCGAGGCCACCCACCTCACCCCCCTGTACAACCGCCTCGCGGACGCGATCCGCACCCGGGACCGCACCAACTGGCTGTTCGTCGAACCGACCCCCATCGTCGGCGAGGGCGTCCCCACCGGCCTCGGCCGGATCGAGGACCCGCGCGTCGTCTACGCCCCGCACTTCTACAACGCCGCGATGGAGGCGGGCGCCGACTACGACCCCGCGGCGGGCTGGATCGAGACGTACGAGCGGGCCGTCACCGCGTACCCACGCCAGTACGCGCTCCCCGTCGTCGTGGGGGAGTGGGGGCCGCTGAACAGCGGACTGCCGAACATGCGCCGCTTCCACGACGACGCACTCGCCTCCTTCGGCCGCTACTCCTCCGGCTGGGCGGGATACGTGTGGTGCTACGGCGGCGGCTACTGCGCACTCGACCGCGAGGGACACTTCCGTACGAACAAGGAGCGCACCGCCACGCCGTACGCCCCCGCGGTCGCGGGCGCCGTCCGCGAGGACGCCCACGACCCCGACAGCGCGACGTACCGCCTCACTTACCGGGCCGACCGCCGCTCCGGCGCCACCGAGGTGTCCGTGCCACCTGGCCCGTACGGGTGGCGGATCGGCGTGTCGGGCCGCGGGGCGTGGGTGAGCGAGCGGAGCGTGCCGCCGGGTCGTGCGGCACGCGTGTGGGTACGGGCGGCGCACGGGGCCGATGTGCGGGTGACGGTGACGCCCGCGGCGGCTGAGGTGGCGGCGCCGCGTCATGGTCCCCGGCCATAGTGGCCACCATGCGTATCGCAATCATGACGGCGGGCTCCCGAGGCGACGTGGCACCCTTCACCGGCCTGGGGGCCGCCCTGGTCCGGGCGGGGCACGACGTGACCCTGGTGACGCACGGCCTGTTCGAGGAACTGACGGAAGGCACCGGCCTGGGCTTCCACGCACTCTCCGTCGACCCGCGCGCCGAGCTCGAGTCGGACGCGGGCCGCGGCCTGCACCGCAGCACCACCGGCGTGGGCAAACTCCGCCGCGCCCTCAGCATGGCCAAGGCCATTGCCGTCGACCTCGCCGACGACATGCTCGCCGCCGCGCGGGACACCGACGCGCTGATCGTGTCCGGCCCGGCGGTGCCGCTCGGCTGGACCATCGCCGAGGGCCTGCACCTCCCGAGCATGGGGGTGAACCTCCAGCCCCTGCACCCCACGCGCGTCTTCGCGCCGCCCTTGACCGGGACGCGCTCCCTGGGCCCCGCGGCCAACCGCCTGGCCGGGCGCGCCGTCGGCGCGGCCGTCGAGTCGGTCTGTGCCGAGGCGGCACGCGGCATCAGGTCCCGGCTCGGCCTGCCGCCGCGCGGCCTCACCGCCGCCCGCAGAGCACGCGAACGCCAGGGCTGGCCGGTCGCCCACGGCTTCAGCCCCGCGGTCGTGCCCCGACCGCGCGACTGGCGCCCCGGCCTGGACGTCGTGGGCTACCTGTGGCCGCACGACGAGCGTCAACTCCCGCCGGACCTCGACGACTTCCTCGACGCGGGCCCCGCCCCCGTCTTCGTCGGCCTGGGCAGCGCCACCGTCCCCGAGCCCGAGCGCCTCAGCGGCCTGGTGGTCCGCGCCCTGCGCACGGCGGGCCTGCGCGGCGTCATCCAGCAGGGCTGGGCGAACCTCGCCGCGAGCGGGGACGACATCCTCACCATCGGCGACGTCCCCCACCACCGCCTGTTCCCCCGCACGGCCGCGGTGGTCCACCACGCGGGCGCCGGTACGACCGCCGCGGGACTGCGCGCGGGCGTACCGGCCGTGCCGCTGCCCGTCCAGTTCGACGAGACCTTCTGGGGCAACCGGCTCGTCGCCCTGGGCACGGCACCGTGCTCCCTGCCCCTGCGCAAGGTCACGGCAGACACCCTCGCCGCCGCCCTCGTCCGGGTCACCAGTGACTCCTCGTACCGCACCCGCGCCCAGGCCCTGGCCGCCCGCCTCGCCGCCGAGGACGCCGTCGGCCCCGTACACGCGACGCTCCTGCGCCTCGCCGACACGGAGGGCGCTCGGAGCCGTCGCTGACGGGTGGGGCCCGGATGCGGCGGTCGGTCCGCCGCGGTCAGTGGTCCGGCGCGGCCCCGGTCAACGGTCCGCCGCGGCCTCGATGGCGCAGTACGGGGCGGTGTCCGGCAGCGGGGTCACCGAGACGACCGAGAGGCCTGCCGCCCGGCACACCGTCTCGAAGTCCGCCCGGGTCCGTTCCCTGCCGCCCACGTTCACCAGCATGTTGAGGTCGCTGAGATAGCTGAACCCGGCGGACCGGGGGTCGACGACCTCCGGCAGCACGGGCTCGATGATCAGCACGCGGCCGTCGGAAGGCAGCGCCGCGCGGCAGTGACGGAGGATCGTGACCACCTGCTCGTCCGACCAGTCGTGCACGATGCTCTTCATCATGTACAGGTCGGCGCCCTCGGGCACCGAGGCGAAGAAGTCGCCCGCCACCAGGGAACAGCGCTCCTCAAGACCGTGGCGCCGCAGCGTCTCCGGGCCCTGGGCGAGGCCCTCCGCGCTGTCGTACACGATGCCGGTGAGGCCCGGGTGCGCGCGCAGCACCGCGCTGAGCAGGGTGCCGTCACCGCCGCCGACGTCCATGACGGTGGTGAACCGGGCGAAGTCGACGGCGCCCGGAAGCGCGGCGGCGGTCCGCCGGGTGCCCTGGCTCATGGCGGTGTTGAACTCGGCGGACAGATCGGGGTGTTGCTTGAGGTGGCCGAAGAAGTCCGTACCGAAGATCGCGTCGAAGGCGACGTCGCCGGTGCGGACGCTGTCGTCGAGGTGTTCCCAGGCCCGGAGCATGGCCGGCTCGGTGAACATGCGCACGAGGGACGTCACCGACGAGGGGTGGCCGGGGTCGAGGAGCGCGCCCGTGGGCGTGACCGAGAAGGTGCCCGGAGCGTGTTCCCGCAGCATGCCGAGGCTGGTGAGCGCGCGCAGCAGCCTGGTCGTGGGCTGGGGCGCGGCCGAGAGCTCGGCGGCCAGGTCGGCGGCGGTCCACTGCTTGTCGCCGATCAGCTCGACCACCCTCAGCCGGACGGCCGCGCGCAGCGTCTGCGCCGCGAGGCTCCCGAAGACGAGCTGGGTGATGGCGCCCGCGTCGGCGGTACCCGCCGCCCGTGCCGCGTCATTCGTCATGGATTGGACCTTCCTTCCGTCAAGGCCCCTGCCGTCGCAGCGCGACGGGGCCGCCGAAGTCGTCCCCCGAAGTCGTCCGCCGAACGGAGTATGGCTGCTTGCGGTTCATGGGGCGAGAGTGCCGGGGCGGAAGGACCCATGGGTGGGACGGCCCGGTCGACGAGTGGGATCCGGACCGCGCGTCGACATCGGGGCCCGTGTGTCAACGCCCGCCGCACACAGCGGCGTCCGGGAGGTGCTGCGGCGGGGCCGTCGGAGCGGGCAGCTGCGGTTGTACGTCGAAGAGCCTGGCCAGGCCGGCGTGCCGGAGGATCCGCAGGAAGCGGGTGCCGTCGGCGACGAGCCGCAGCCGGCCGTGCCGTTCCAGGGCGCGGTTGTGCGCGCGGCACAGCAGTCCGAGTCCGGCGCAGTCGATGAACGTCACCGCGCGCAGGTCCAGGATCAGGTCGGGATACGGGCCGGCGGTCAGGGTGTCGAGGTGCGCGGTGACGGCCGGGGCCGCCAGGAGGTCGACGTCGCCGTACAGCGCCACGACGGTCGCGCCGCCTCCTGCGCCCGCATCGCTGGCCGCACTTGCCGTGCCTTCTGCGCGGCGCGGTCCTGGCCCGGTATGGATATGGAGCATGGAGACAGCAAAGCCGTGACGGCGGGTGAGCGGTAGGGCCACTCGGTCCCTTCCTGGCTGTTGGTGCGGGCCTCGTTCACGTGATCGAGGCCCGCACCCTCTGCCGCATCGAGGTCAGCGCTTCACCCCACCGCGGAGTTGGCGCTTCATGGCGCCGTGAGGTCAGCCCGGTGCCAGGCGGCTGAGGGACTCCCAGGCCCGGTACTGCTCGGTGCGGGCCTGGCCCATCTCCTGGACGAGGTCGAACGACCGGCTGCCGACGATGAGCCGCCGCGGCGGGTCCGGCAGGGCGGCCAGTTTCAGGATGACGGGCGCCGCCGTGGCCGGGTCCGGGCCCGCGTCGTCGCCCCACATCTCCGCCAACTGGGCGCGCAGCGCCTCGTAGCCCGGGTCGGGTGCGGTCGCGGTGATGCCCGCCGTGAACAGCCCGGTGGAGTACCCGCCCATCTGTACGACGGTGACCTTGATCCCGAACTGCTCGACCTCCATCGCGAGGGCCTCGCTGACCGAGTCGAGCGCGGCCTTGCCCGCCCCGTAGAAGCCGACGGAGGCCATGCCGCCGCCGCTGCCCATCGACGTGATCTGGAGGATGCGTCCCGAACCCTGTGCGCGCAGGTGGGGGAGCACGGCCTGGGCGACCCACACCGCACCGAAGAAGTTCACGTCGAGATGCCCGCGGATCTGCTCCTCCGTGGCCTCCTCGACCATGCCGTACAGCAGACCGCCGGCGTTGTTGACCACGACGTCGAGCCGGCCGACGGCGGCGACGGCCTCGTCCACCGCCGCGAAGACGGCGCGGCGGTCGGAGACGTCGACGGAGAGCCGCACGAGGGCGTCCGGGTACTTCTCGGCCAACTCGGCGAGCGGGCCGATGTCCCGGGCGAGGGCCACGACACGCTGCCCGTCGGCGAGGGCGGCCTCGGTGAAGGCCCGCCCGAGGCCCCGGGACGCGCCCGTGATGAACCAAGTCCTGGCGCTCGACTCGGAATGCGACACGGAACCCGCCAGGGAACCTGATGTGGAATCCGACATGGAATACCCCCTCTTTCGCGCCCGGCGCGCACGGCGTTCTCGCAGCGGTGTCGCGCGCGGTGCCGCTCACCCTACCTCAACGAGACGGAGCGTTCCGTCGCGCGCGGGTGCCGTGCGGGAAATTCGTTACGTCCCCCGGCGCTCGGTCCGCCACCCTGGCACGTTCAGGCCGTCGGGCAGACAGAGGTTCTCCGAGAAGGGTGGTGGGTGGCTGTGGCCGCCGACTGGGAGTGGGACGACACGTTGTTCGCGGGCGCCGCCGCGTACTACGCGCGGGGAAGGCTGCCGTACGCCCCCGGGCTCGCGGACGTGCTGGCCGAGGCCCTGGAGCTCGACGGGCGGGGACGCCTCATCGACGTCGGATGCGGGCCGGGCACCCTGGCCCTGAGCCTGGCGCACCTGTTCGGCGAGGTCGTGGGGGTGGACCCGGACAGTGGGATGATCGCCGAAGCCGAGCGCGAGGCCGCCGAGCGCGGCGTGACCGGCAAGGCGCGGTGGGTGCGGGCCCGGGCGGAGGAACTGCCCGCCGGTCTGGGCACGTTCACCGTCGCGACCTTCGGGCAGTCCTTCCACTGGATGGACCGCGACCTGGTGGCGGCCACGGTCAGAGGCATGCTCGCGCGCGGCGGGGCTCTGCTGCACATCTCGGACCTGAAGGCGGAGCCCGGAGCCGTCGACGGCCTCCCGGCCGTCGACAGCCTTCCGCATCCGGCGGTGCCGTACGCGGCCGTGCGGGACCTCGTCACGCACTACCTGGGGCCGGTGCGGCGGGCGGGCCGGAGCGTACTGCCGCAGGGAACCCCCGACGGCGAGGCGGCGGTGCTCGCCCGGGCGGGATTCACCGGCCCCCAGCGCCATGTCGTCCCCGGCGGGCAGGCGTTGGAGCGTACGGAGGACGACGTCGTCGCCGGAGTGTTCTCGATGTCGTTCTCGACGCCCCACCTGTTCGGCGCGCGCCGCGACGACTTCGAGGCGGACCTGCGCCGACTGCTGCGCGACGCCTCCCCGACGGGCCGGTTCTCCGAACGCCGACCCAGTACCGAAGTCTTCGTCTGGAACTAGCCGGAGCCAGCCCGAACTAGCTGGAGCCAGCCGGAACCGGCTGGAACCAGCGCCCCGCGAATCCCGCCTCCGGACCCGCCGCCCGGCCCTTCGCCTCCCCTCAGACCTTGAACCCGGTGACCTTCTGAGGCGTCACGCGGACGATCAGCCGGACCTCGTCGTCCGACTCGTTCGGCGGGTCCTGGCTGAGGTACTTGTGCGAGAGCCGGTGGGGCAGTTCCTTCTTCGGGTCGTCGATGAGCTCGGCGGTGCCGCGGATGTCGACCGACTCGTACGGGTTCGCGAGGTCGAAGACGGTGAGGCTGATCCGCGGATCCCGGGCGAGGTTCCTGGCCTTGAGCCGCCCCGCCGTGGTGGAGAACACCACGGTGTCCCCCTCCCTGCCGATCCACACCAGCGAAGTCTGCGGCGCGCCGTCCTTGTTGAGCGTGGCGACGGTGGCGAAGTTCTTCCCGTCCAGCAATGCGCGTGTGGCCTCGTTGAACTCCACGGACACGGTTGCCCCTTTCTGTCGGTTCTCAGCGACGCGGCTTGCGGCGTCGCTGCGTACGCATAGGTCGAACACGGGAAAGGGGCGCTGTCTTCCCTGTTGAAACATCAAGTTCTGGGCGCGGCGTGGTGAGGGCGCCGCGCCCCGCTCATCGGCTCCGGTCGCTCCGGTCAGGAGGGGATGGGCTTGAGCTTGTTGGTGACGACGTGCTCGGCGATGTCCTCGCCGAGTCCGAGGCCGTCGGTGGCGTCCCAGGGGTAGTGGACGCCGAGGTAGACGCGGCTGTCGGCGTTCTCCTTCGCGGCCTGGCTGAAGCTGGTGTAGGAGCGGGTCTTCACGGTGGCGTGCGGGTCTTCGGTGGTCAGGCTGAAGCTGATGTTGTCGCTGCCGAAGTACCGCTTCATGACCCCGGCCCAGGCACCCGCGAACGCGGCGTGGCCGGAGGCCCAGGCGGGGAAGCAGGGCGTGAAGTTGACGTTCGAGCGGTTGGCCGAGAGCGGCTTCCAGGACGTGTCGAGGCCGCCGTCGCGGATCGCGGAGACCGGGCGCCACAGGTCGATGGGCGTTTGGTACTTCACGTCCCATTCGGCGATCGACGCGTCGGCCATGGCGAGCGAGACGAGCGCGAACAGGCGGGCGTTCTGGTAGGTGGTCAGGCCGCGTGCGGTCGCGACCTCGCGGGTGTGCTGCAGGAGCTGGCCCGGCGGTTTGTAGGTGCCGTCGAGGTCGTTGGCCCAGAACCAGGCGATCGCGGTCTGTTCATTGGTGCGCTCGGTCGAGTTGACCGCGCCGAGCCGCCGGACCTCGTCGACCTGCTTCTTGTACTCCGTGCTGGCCAGGAGCTTGTCGTAGGTCCCGTACAGCTGCGGGGTCGGCGGCCGGAACGTGGAGCCGGACGGGATCGCGAACGGCTTGACCAGGCCCCAGTTGGGCGTGGCGGCCTCGGACGCCTCGTCGCACTTGGGGTCGGGCATGTCCGCGTAGCTGGTGGGCCGCCAGGCACCGGGTACCCCGTCGGCGGTGTAGACGCGCTGGTCGTCGGAGCCGTCGGCCTTCCGGGCGTCGCGCATCTGCGTCACCATCTTGTTGACGACCGTGGTGTCCAGGAGGTCGAAGTCGGTCGGCTTGGTGCCGAACCGCTCCATGAACTTGTTGTCCAGGTAGGCCGTCTGCTCGGGAAAGAGGCCGAGCAGAATGTTGTAGGCGGTGCGCCCGATGACCCGCTCCTCCTCCCCGGGGCCCTCGATCCAGGCGGTGTAGTGGGACGCTGCGATGTACGGCTCCGAGGTCATCTTGTGCCAGCGCAGACGGTAGGAGCTCTCCGCGTCGTAGATGGCTCCGTTCAGCATGGCCGCCGACCGCGCCAGCGGCCCCGGCGCCCCGCCCCGGCCGCGCATCAGCTGCAGCAGGACGTCGTTCCAGTAGTGCACCGGATCGCCACTGTAGTTCGGCGCGGCCACCGCGGCCTGCGGGGTCAGCGTCAGTGAACCTCCGGTCGCCGCCAGCACGATGGCGACGGCCACGGCCCGGCGCCGCATCGCCCCTGATCTTCGCTGTCCCTTGTGGATCCTCATGCTGAAGTCCCCCTCGTGTCCGCGGAGATGAGTGAAGGTGGTGGCTCGAGTGCGCCCTCGCTGATGGGTATGCCGTCAAGGCATACAACGTTAGCGGCATCGGCTGTTGCTGCCGGTGGAGGGAACAAGTCGTCCGGGTGCGTGACCTCACCCTGCGTCGGCCGGGGGTGCGGCGGTGTTCTTCGCCGCGTCGGGGTGGACGGTGTCGCGGAGGATCCGCAGGCTGCTGAGCAGATCGCCCAGCTGTTCCGGGGTGAAAAGGCCCGTGAACCAGCGCTCGATCTCGTCGAGGTGGTCGCCCAGTACGCCGCGCAGCCGCTCTGCGCCTTCGGGGGTCAGGACGGCGTAGGTGCTGCGCCGGTCGTCGGCGCTCGACTCGCGGCGGGCCAGGCCGCCGCGTTGCAGTCGGTCCACAAGCCGCGTGACGCCGCTGGTCGACAGGGACAGCTGGGCGGCCAGGTCCGTCATCCTGAGCCGCTCCCCGGGGGTGCGGCTCAGCCGTGTCAAGGCGTTGAAGTCCAAGGACGAAAGGCCCGACTTCTCCATGGTCGGCGACAGTTTCGCCATCAGCCCGTCGTGGGCTTCGAAGAGCAGGCCGGCCGCGGTCAGGCGGGGGTCGTCGAACACATCGGGATCCATGCCTCCCATCCTATCCGCAGGTGCTTGCCGTGCGGATAGTTGACGTGCGGAATATCTACGGGGTAGAAATCTGCTTGCTGCGCGGATATTCCTCGCATCAACTAAATGGGGTTCGCTTGGCGGCACCGCTCGACCGCGCAGCCCATGTCACGAAGAGGGGTTCACCACCATGACCACCACCTGGGTCGCAGGCTTCCGCTCCGCCGTGCTCAGCCCGCATGAGGCCACACAGCTCAAGCCCTCCCGCCACTTCCACGACCAGACGCTGCGCCAGATCCTTCACCTCGACGGCGGGGGCGAGGCGCTGCGCGTCCTCCTCAGCAATGAATACGGCAAGGAACCCCTGGTCATCGCGGCGGCACACATAGCCGTCCGCACCACAGGCAGCGCCGTCGACCCGGCCACTGACACCGCGCTCCGCTTCGACGGTGCCACGGAGGTGGTCATCCCCGCCGGGGGGCGGCTCCACAGCGACCCGGTGGCCCTCGCGGTGTCCGCCGGACAGGACCTGGCGCTGACCCTCCACCTCGCCGAGGACACCGGCCTTGCGACGTACTCCCACACCCCGTCGCAGAACGCCTACCTGCTGCCCGGCAACACGGTCGCGGCGGACTTCACCGGCGCCGAGGAGATCGACGGCCGCTACTTCGTCACCGGCGTCGACGTCCTCGCTCCCGAAGGCACCACGATCGCCGTCGCGTTCGGAGACTCCTGGTTCGAGGGTGTCGGCACCTCCACCGGCACCAACATGCGCTTCCCCAACCAGCTGAACCGCCGCCTCGACCACGGCTGGGTGGTCAACCAGGGCATCGGCGGCAACCGCCTGCTGACCGACGAAGTCGGCCTGCGCGGCCTCGCCCGCTTCGAGCGCGACGTCCTCCAGGTGCCCGGCGTCAGCCACGTGCTCTTCCACTTCGGACTCAACGACGTGGGCCTGCCCGGGATGACCGGCGAGCCCCCGGCGACCGCCGAGGACCTGATCGCGGGCTTCACCGCACTCGCCGACCGTGCGCGTTCGCACGGTCTGCGCACCATCGGCATGACGATGGGCCCCTACGCCGGCACCATCTACCCCGGCGTCGACACTCCCGAAGGCCGTGCGGTGCGGCGCGAGGTCAACGCGTGGATCCGTACGTGCGGCGTCTTCGACGCCGTCGTCGACGTCGCCGCAGCCGTCCAGGACCCGGACGCGCCGGAGTCCATCCGGGCCGACCTCGACAGCGGCGACCACCTGCACCTCAACGACGCGGGCGTGCAGGCGATGGCCGCCGCCGTCGACCTCGCGCACCTGCGCCTGTGAAGGGGTGGGCCGCCTCGGCCCTTCAGGCGATCCGCGAGGGCGAGGAGCAGGTACGGGTTCGCGACCTCGGGGATGGCGCAGTCCAGCACTCCGCGGTTGCGGGCGTTGTTGAAGTACAGGCTGCCGTGCAGGAGCTGCGTGGCGGCTATCTCCGTCCAGCTCGCGGACTTGCCCTTGACCGACACGCTGTTCCGGTCGAAGGAGACGCGGCCATAGGTCAACGTCTCGCCCCGGTGGAGCCGGTGGAGCCGCCCGTCGCCCCATCGCTCGCCGGTGAAGCCCTTCCCGTCCCCGGCCCCCATTCGCCAGCGGCCGAGGCGGGCCTGCTCCGCCACGGCCGCCAGGTGACCATCAGGTGCGGGAATCGGATCTCGGTCGGTCATGGCGCCCCCGTAACCAGCGGCTGTCGGCCATCAGTTCCTGCGACTACGGCGATCAACCTGGACCACGTGGTCGCCCGGGGGCGGGGCGGGCGCATGGATGTGATGGGGCCGGTGGTATGCCGTCACCGGCCCCATCGGGGGGAAGGCGCCAGAGGGCTGCTGTGAGCGCACGGCCTTGCGCACAGGGCAGGGGTGTTCAGTCGATGCGGACCGGGTTCTTGGTGCCCGCGGGGCCGTAGCCGCACATGGAGGGCGCCATGACGTGCTGCGGGCTGCTCCAGCCGGCGCACTGATAGCCGGAGTGGCCGTACCAGTCGTGGCCGAACTCGTGCGCCGCCAGGAGCCGTTGGTCCCTGACGCCGCCCATGTACAGTGCGATGCGCTGCCCGCGACCCCAGTTGCAGCCGACGATCCTGCCGCCCCCGCCGCAGTCGGTGATGTAACTGTTGCGGCACTCCACCGGGGTGTCGCTGCCCGGGGTCTCATTGAGGTTCGCCCAGGCGGCCGCTCCCTGGCCGATGACCGCGGCGTACTGTCGGCAGGAGGCCGTGAGGTGATAGGCGCGGTCGGAGGGGACCGGCCAGCCGCCCGGTGGGGGTTCGAAGGTCCCCGGGCCCGCTGTGGTGAGCGCCGTGAGCTCTGCCGCCGTGATGCCGTGGCCCTCGGCCGGGGCATCGGCCGCGGCGGGTCGGCCTTGGGGGGAGGGGGCGGCCTGGGCTCCGGAGCCCAGGAATCCGATGGCGACCGTCACCACTGCCGCGACAACGGATCTCAGGAGCAGGGTCTTTCGCATGCTTCTCCTCCTGGTGTGGGGGTGTGCCGGCGAAGACTCGCCGACTGGCGCGCCGCTTGGTCTGGGCCAACGGCGCGGCCTGGTCCCAGAGTTCGCAGAAGTACGGCCGGAGAACAATCCGGGTATCGGTAGGTAGCGGTACGCATCAAATGCGGAGGAGGGCTCTCCGGGGTGAGGGTCGGGCCCTGCCGTGTGGTCCAGACCGTTGACCGTATTGGTCCATGCCAATACGCTCCGAGTGCGTGACTGTGCACGGTCAACAATGGTCGACCACGGTCAGATCAGCGGCTCGGCACGGTCAGCAGATCCATGAGCGACGGGCGGCGGTCACGCGCGGACGCGCCGTCCGGACCACCCATCCGGAACCGACGACACTCGAGGGAGTCCCCTTGAGATCCCCCACTGGCAGACGCTTTCCGAGACGGGCCACGACAGCGCTCGCATGCCTGGTGCTCCCGCTCGCCGCCCTGACCGCTCCGGCGGAGGCGGCCGACGCCACCCCGGCCGCCACCGGCGACGGGCGGGCCCCCTTCGTCCAGGCCGCGCCCTACCTCTACCTGGGCTGGGGCAACCCGCCGAGCGCCACCGACGTGATGCGGGCCACCGGCATCAAGTGGTACACGATGGCGTTCATCCTCGCCCGCAACGGCTGCAACCCCGCCTGGGACAGCCAGCGCCCCCTCACCGGCGGCGTGGACGAGTCCACCATCAAGGCGATACGCGCGGCCGGCGGCGACATCGTCCCCTCCATCGGCGGCTGGAGCGGCAACAAGCTCGGCCCCAACTGCTCCACCCCACAGGCCCTCGCGGGCGCGTACCAGAAGGTCATCGACGCCTACCGCCTCAAGGCGGTCGACGTCGACATCGAGAACACCGACGAGTTCGAGAGCCCGGCGGTGCAGGACCGCGTCCTCGGCGCCCTGAAGATCGTCAAGCAGAACAACCCGGGCATCAGGACGATCCTCACCTTCCCGACCCTCAACACCGGCCCCAACTCCTGGGGGAACCGCCTCATCGAGCGCTCCAAGGCCCTCGATGCGAACATCGACAACTTCACGATCATGCCGTTCAACTTCGGCGGCCACGCCGACATGTACGGCAACACCGTCAAGGCCACCGAGGGCCTCAAGACCAAGCTCAAGTCCGTGTACGGATGGTCCGACACGGAGGCCTACGCGCACATCGGCATCTCGGGCATGAACGGCAACAGCGACGTCGGCGAGGTCACCACGCCCCAGATCTGGACCCAGATCCGGGACTGGTCCAATGCCCACCACATCGGCCGCTTCGCCTTCTGGTCGGTCAACCGCGACCGGCCTTCCTGGCAGTTCACCTCCATCACCGCCGGCTTCACCGGCTGATCTCCTTCACCGGCTGGTCTCCGTCACCGGCCGACCTCGGTCCGCGAGCTGACGCGCAGTTTGCGCAGCACCTTGGCGACATGCTGCTCGACGGTGCGCGGCGAGAGGAACAGCACGTCGGCGATCTCCCGGTTGGTGCGCCCGAGCGCGACGAGGCGGGCCACCTCGTTCTCCCGCGGGGAGAGCTCGTCGCCGTAGCCGCGGCGCCCGCGCCGGGACGGCAGCGGGACGTGGTGGCGGCGCAGCACCCGGCGGCAGCGGGCGGCGTCGCGTACGGCGCCGAGCTCGGTGAACCGCTCGGCCATCGCGGCGAGGTGGCCGACGGCCCCGCTGTCGCCCGCGGTGAGACGGCAGCGGGCGGCCGCCTCACCGGCGCGGGCGGCGGCGTAGGGCAGCGGCAGGGCCGTGTACGCGGTGCGGGCCGCGTCGAAGGCCGCGGCAGCCTCCTCGCCGCGCCCGCGGCCGACGGCCACGATGCCGCGGCACGCGCAGAGGGCCGCGGAGGCCAGTGGCGCGTCCCGGCCTGCGATGCCGTCGGCCAGTTCGGCGGTGACCCGCTCGGCGTCCTTCTGGCGGCCGCCGCGCACCAGCGCCGCCACCGCCATTGGCGCCAGGTCACCGGCCCAGGACCAGATGCCCTTGCGGCGGATCCTGGCGAGGCCGCGCTCGGCCTCGCTCCGCGCCTCCGCGGCCTCGCCGCGGGCCTGCAGCAGGCGGGCCATGGCACCGGAGGCGCTGGCGAGGACCGGTGCGGGCGCGTTGTGCGGGGCGGCGAGGCCCGCGGTCCGGAGTTCGGTGCCTGCCTCGTCCCACTCGCCGCGCGCGGACGCGAGCAGCCCCAGGACGAGGTGGGCGTCGGCCGCGATGCCCGAGACGTCCTGCACCGTGTCCAGGACGTGCTGGGCGCGTTCCGCGAGCCCCTGCCAGCGGCCCTCGTACCAGTCCAGGCGCAGCGCGGTGCCGTCCACGATGCCCGCCAGGAAGGCGGCGCCGCACTCGGCGGCCAACCGCCGCCCGAGCCTGCGGAAGCGGTGCGCCGCGCGGTAGTGGCCCAGGCAGGTGGCCGCATCCGCGAAGTTGCCGCAGGCGCGGGCGACCTGGCGGCGGTCGCCGCCGGGACCCGCGGCGTCGATGAGCCGCTCCGCCTGCTCCCAGACCGCCGGGTCGCCCAGGTACATCGTGAGCGCGAGGTGGTTGGCGCGTACGGCGGTGCACACCGACGGGCCGGGCTCCTGGGCCGCCAGCCGCTCGGCCCGCTCGATCCAGTCCTCGTAGACGTGGTACGGGCGGTCGCCCCACGCGGGCATCGCCAGGGCGGCCATGCCGCGGGCCGCGAGCGCCGGGTGGTGGCGCAGCTCCCTGACCGCCCACTCGGTGTTGATCCGGCCCTCTTCGTAACGGCCTGCCTGGTTGTAGAGGAGCAGCCCCAGATGGAGCCGGATCTCCCCGCGCAGGCCCTCCGGCAGCTGCCGGTCGCGCACGATGCGGCGCAGCAGAGCCGTCGCCCTGCGGTGGGTGAGCCCGACCACCGCGTCCCGGCTGAGGTCGACCGCGATGCGGGCGCACGCCATCCGGCCCAGACGGCCGTCGGACAGCAGCTCCTCCAGGATCTCCACGGCGAGGGCCAGGTCGCCCGTCTCGCGCGCCGACGCTGCCGCCGCTTCGCCGTAGCGCTGCCACGGCCCGAGCTCGCCGGCCCTGCGGGCGTGGTGGGCGAGGTGTACGAGGGGCTGCGGGTCCTGGGACATCAGGGCGCGCAGCGCGTGCCGGTGCAGCCGGTGCCGGTCGGGTCCCGGCAGGCTCGCGTAGACGGCCTGCTGGGCGAGGGCGTGCCGGAGCCCGTACCGGTCGTCGCCCCACTCGTACAGCACGCCGGCCAGCAGCGCCTCCCGTACGGCCGCCGAGTCCTCCGCGGCCGGGGGCCGCCCCGCCGTCCCCCGCATGACGTCGGCGATCAGCGCCTCGCCCGCGGGGACACGGAGCACGCAAGCGGCGTGCACGGCGGCGGTGGCCCTGGGCGACAGCACGCTCATGCGGTCGGCGATCGCCTCCTGCAGCGGCGTGGGTACCGCCATCAGGTCCAGCGCCTCACGCCCTGCCGGTGGTGTGCGCCGTACGTTCGTCGGCAGCGCGCGGACGACCTCCTCCACGACGAACGGGATGCCCGCGGTGCGCCGGTGCAGCTCGGCGGCCAGGGCCGCGGACGTCTCCGGGGCGCCGGTGAGGGCGGCGTACATGGCGCGCACGGCGGATACGTCCAGGGGGCGGAGCGGGATGACCGCCACGGTGGTCCCGGGCGGATGGCGATGCGCCCGGCCCAACGGCAGCCCGGCGTGGGGCAGTTCCTCGCGGCGGTAGCTGAGCACGACCGACAGCGCGTCCGGCGGGTCGTCCACCAGGAACCGCACCAGGTCCCGGGTCCCGTCGTCGGCCCAGTGCAGGTCCTCGACGACCAGCACGGCCGGGCCAAGGGCGCCGAGCAGCGCGCGTACGGCGCGGAAAAGCCGGTGTCTTCGGGCGGGCGGATCGTCCAGCGGCTCCGGCGCGGGCGGCAGCCGACCGGCCAGTTCCGGCAGGTAGGGGCGCAGCGCGCCGCACACCGGATTGAGCGCGGCGGGCAGTCCGTCGGCCAGGTCGTGCAGGAGGTCGAAGACCGGCCCGTACGGGAAGGGTTCGCGCAGCGGTCGACAGTTGCCCACCAGCACGCGGCGCCCGCGCACGGAGGTGCGGCGCAGGGCCTCACGGATCAGCCGCGTCTTGCCGATCCCGGCCTCCCCTTCGACCAGGGCCACTGACGGTGGGTGCCCCACCGCACCCTCCAGAGAGCGCAACTCCTCCGTCCGCCCGACCAGAACGGACACTTCCGGGGCGTGCGGGAAGGAGGCAGTCATGGGTGACTCCGGCCTGTGGGGGCCCGTGGCGCGCACGAGAGGGCGGATGCGTACCACGGTGACACCTTGAAGCCATGCCGGGGAGGTGTGTGCGTCCATGGCTGGAAAGGGCGCCGAATCGTGGCGGCTGAAGGAATGTCAACTTAGGTGAGGCTAACCTCAATTGGCCGAGTGGAACCTCTGCGGAACACGGTCAAGGAGTGAACATGGGAAACCTCAGCGGAAAGGTCGCGCTGGTCACCGGCGGCAGTCGGGGCATCGGGCGGGGCATCGCCGAACGCCTGGCCCGGGACGGGGCTCTGGTCGCCGTGCACTACGGCAGCAACGAGGCGGCGGCCAAGGAGACCGTCGCGGCCATCGCCGAGGCAGGTGGCTGTGCCTTCATCGTGGGCGCCGAACTGGGTGTTCCCGGCGACGTGGACACGCTCACGGCCGGGCTCGAGGCCGGACTGCACGCATACGGGGAAGCGGCGATCGACATCCTCGTCCACAACGCGGGGCTCAACCTCATGGGGCGACCGATCGAGGTCCTCACCCCTGAGGAGTTCGACCGGATGGTCGCGGTCAACGTCAAGGCGCCGTTCTTCCTCACCCAGCGGCTGCTGCCACGGCTGCGCGACGGCGGCCGGATCGTCACCGTCTCATCCGTCTCCACCCGCGTCGCCTCCGCCCACGGCATCGGCTACCCGCTCACCAAGGGGGCGCTCGAAGTGTTCAGCCACACCCTGGCCAAACACCTCGGCCCCCGCGGAATCACCGTCAACTCCGTCTCGGTCGGCTTCACGCACACCGACATGACCGCCGAAGTCCTTGCCGACCCGGCGAACCTGGAGCGCACCCTCGGCCTGACCGCCCTCGGCCGGATCGGCCAGGTCCCGGACATCGCCGACGCGGTCGCCCTCCTGGCCTCCGACGACGCCCGCTGGATCACCGGCACCAAGGTGGATGTCTCCGGGGGCGTCGGCCTGTAGCAGCCTCGATACGAAACGAAGGCCGCACCCAGGTTCCGTCCGGACGGCACCCGCATGAGTGGGCGTCAGCGGCAGGCGTCCGCGGTGAGGCGGCGCAGTGAGGCGTGGGCGGGTGGGCCCCAGGTGGGCTTGCCTCCGGGGCGGCCGTGGTCGCCTGCGTGGCCGACGTGCAGGCAGGCGAGGGCGCGCAGCACCGCCCAGCCGCGGGCGCGGCGCAGGGCCGCGGCGTCCGGGCGTGGCTGGTAGGCCTCGTGGAAGAGGTCGACGGCGCCGTCCGGCAGCAGGATCCAGGCGGCGGCGAGGTCGAAGGCCGGGTCACCGGCGAAGAGGTCACCGAAGTCGATCACACCGGAGAACGTGCCGTCCGTGGTCAGGACGTTGGCCGGGTGCAGGTCGCCGTGGAGCCAGAGGCGTGGGCCCGCCCAGGCGGGCGCGGCGGCGGCGTCCTCCCAGATCGCGCGGACGGCGTCCGGGGCGCGCACCAGCCCCAGTTCGGTGGCCGAGGCGAGCCATTGGGCGAAGTGGTCGGCGGTGTCGGCCAGCGGGCCGCCGCGGTCCCGGCCTGCGGGCGCCCCGTCGGGGGCGGGGCGGTGGAGGGCGGTGAGGAAGGCGGCCAAGGCGGCCGCCGCCTCCGCGGGGCGGGTGGCGGGGGCGCGGTCGGCGGGCTCGCCCGGCACCCACGTGGTGACGATCCAGGGCCGCGGGAACCGTTCGCAGGGTCGGCCGAGGCGCTGCGGGACCGGGACCGGCAGGGGAAGGCGCGGGGCGAGGGCGGGCAGCCAGGTGTGCTCCTTGAGCAGCAGCGCGTCCGCGGACTGCGTCGCCCAGGGCAGCCGAACGGCCAGGTCGTCGCCGAGGCGCCACAGTTGGTTGTCCCAGCCGCGCGCGCCGAGCTTCACGGGGAGGTCGGCGAGGTCGGGGTGCTGCTCGCGCAGGATGTGCCGGACGAGCTCCGCGGTGATCTCGATCTCTGAATGAGCCATGCGGACCAACCGTAGTGGGGCGGCGGTCAGTTGGCGGAACGGCCCCTCGTGCGGCAACAGGGGAGGCCCGGGGGAGCGGAGGGCGTACACGGAGCCGTCCTGATGGAGTCTGTGAGGCATTCGTCGTCAAGAAGTCCGCGTCAAGAAGTCCGCGAAAAAGTGTTGTCCGCGCGCGGCCACTCGCTCTCCTATACGTCGGACCGACCGACGATCCCCACAGAGCGGAGCGGACATGCACCTGGACAACGACGACGAGCAGACCCACACCACTCGACCCCGCACTGCCCAGGGTGAGCGGCGCGGCCGTCACGGGCGGGGCAGCCGCGGGCTGAAGGTCCGCGTCCTCGCGGGCGGGGTCGTGGCGGCCGCCGCACTCGCCTCGGTCGGTACGCTCGCGCTGGCGAACCCCTCCGATGACGAGAAGTCGACGAAGTCGGCAAAGTCCGCTCAGTATGAGAAGAAGCTCCTGGTTCTCGTCAACGCCGAGCGGAAGAAGGCGGGTTGCGAGCCGCTGCGCCTGGACCGCAGGGTGCGGGCCGCCGCGCGGGCACACGCCCGGGACATGGCGGCACGCAACTACTACGACCACGTCAGCCCCGAGGGCGAGCACGCCGACGCCCGGATGCGCAAGGCGGGCTACCGCACGGGCGCGTGGGCCGAGAACATACACAAGGGGCCGAAGGGCCCCAAGACCGCCATGCGTGACTGGATGCGCAGCCCCGGGCACCGCGCCAACATCCTCAACTGCACGTACAAGGACTTCGGCGCCGGTGTCAGCCTGAAGGCCAACGGCCCCTGGTGGGTGCAGAACTTCGCCACCAAGCGCTGACGCCGGAATCCGTACGGGGCGCGCCGCGCGAGCCCGCCGCAGTGCGCCCCGTATGCCTGGGTCACCCTCATGTCACCTCTAAGTCACCTCTAAGTCACCCTGAAGCATCCGCGTTGAGCACTCCGATCAGGCGCGTGACCGTGCCGGTCATGGCCTGGCGGCCCACGGTCAGATAGCTGCGGGTGTCCACCGCCTCCGGGTGGTCGGCGAGATACGCGCGGATCGCGCTGGTCATGGCGATGTTCAGCGCCGTGCCGATGTTGACCTTGGCGATGCCGCCCGAGACCGCCCGGGCGAGCTCGCCGTCCGGGACGCCGGAGGAGCCGTGCAGGACGAGCGGTACGCGCAGCGCCTCGTCGAGGCGGGCGAGCAGGGCGTGGTCGAGGGCTGCCGTCCGTGAGGTCATGGCGTGCGAGCTGCCGATGGCGACGGCGAGCGCGTCGATGCCGGTCTCGGCGGTGAACTGGCAGGCCTCCTCGGGGCCGGTGCGCGCGCCGGGCGCGTGCGCGTCCAGGGGCGGTTTGCCGCCCTTCCCGCCGACCTGTCCCAACTCCGCCTCGACCCACAGGCCTTGGCTGTGCGCCCAGTCGGCGGCGGAGCGGGTCGCGGTCAGGTTCTGGTGGTAGGGCAGCTGCGACGCGTCGTACATCACGGAGCTGAAACCGGCGTCGGCGGCCTGCCGCAGCAGCGCGTCCTGCTTGACGTGGTCGAGGTGCAGGGCGACCGGCACGGCCGCGGCCTCGGCGAGGGCGACCGCGGCGCGGGCGAGCGGCAGGATGCGCCCGTAGCGGTACTTGACCGCGTTCTCGCTGATCTGGAGCACCACCGGGGACTTGGCGGCCTCGGCGCCGGAGACGACGGCTTCGGCGTGTTCGAGGGTGATGATGTTGAAGGCCGCGACAGCGCGGCGCTTGGCGGCGGCCTCGGCGACGAGGGCGCCGGTCTGGGCCAGCGGCATCAGAGGTCCTTTCGTCCTGGTCGTTGCGGTCGTTGCGGTCGTTGCGGTTGTCCGAGCCGGACTAGCCGGACTAGCCGGACTGGCCGTCCGAGCCGGACCGGCCGTCCGAGCCGGACCGGCCGTTCCAGCCGGACCGGCTGTCCCGGCCGCCCCGGTCAGTCGGCGTCGAGGACGATCGAGCGGCGCAGATGCCGCGGCCGGTCCGGGTCGAGGCCCCGGTGGGCGGCGACCGCGACGGCCAGGCGCTGGGCGCGCACGAGTTCCGCCAGTGGGTCGAGGCCGCCCTCGACCCACAGCGCGCCCGTCGCCCGGACCTCGTCGGCGAGCCCCGCAGGTGCCGTACCGAACATCCAGGTCGCGGTGGTGTCGGTGGAGATGCTGATGGGTCCGTGCCGGTACTCCATGGCCGGGTACGCCTCGGTCCAGGACAGCGACGCCTCACGCATCTTCAGCGCGGCTTCCTGGGCGAGCCCGTTGGTCCAGCCCCGGCCGAGGAAGGTGAACTGGGAACACTCCACGAGCCCCGCGGGCAGCGGCCCGGCGAGCGCGGTGCGGGCGTCGGCGACGGCCCGCTCGCTGTGCAGGCCGAGATGGGCGCGGAGCAGGGTCAGGGCGGTGGTGGCGAAGCGGGTCTGGACGACGGACTGCTCGTCGGCGAAGTCGAGCACCACGAGGTCGTCGGCCGCGTCCATCACCGGGGTCTGCGGGTCGGCGGTGATCGCGGTGGTGCGCACGCGGCCGCGTACCAGCGCGAGCAGGTCGAGCACCTCGGTGGTGGTGCCGGACCGGGTCACGGCGATGACCCGGTCGTACGGGCGTGCCGCGGGGAACTCGGAGGCGGCGAAGGCGTCGGTCTCACCGAGACCGGCGCCCTCGCGGAGCGCGGCGACGGCCTGCGCCATGAAGAAGGAGGTCCCGCAGCCCACCACGGCGACCCGCTCGCCGGGCGAGGACAGCGCGTCCTTGTGCCGCACCGCGAGATCGGCGGCGCGCGCCCAGCACTCGGGCTGGGTCATCAGTTCGTTCGCGGCATGGCTCATGGCCGGCTCCCAGTCTGTCGAACTCTGGCGAAACTCCAACGAATCCGGCGCACTGCAGCGCCTTGATGCTCGTTTCTGCAATCTATAGCGGTGTTTCAATCACAATCAAGCATTCGCTCGTGGGTTAAGGTCATGACGGACCGTGAGTGGCGAACTGAGTGGCGAACTGAGTGGAGGGTGCGGATGTCGCGCGACGCCCGCTGGCAGGAGCTCCTTGAACTGCTCGTCGAGCGGGGCCGCCTGGACGTCGAGGAGGCGGCGACGGCGCTCGGCGTCTCGGCCGCGACCATCCGCCGCGACTTCGACCAGCTCGCCGAGCAGCAGATGCTGGTGCGCACCCGGGGCGGCGCGGTCGTCCACGGCGTCTCGTACGAGCTGCCGCTGCGCTACAAGTCCGCCCGGCAGGCCTCGGAGAAGCAGCGGATCGCGAAGGCGGTGGCGGATTCGATCGCCCCCGGCGAGGCCGTCGGCCTGACCGGCGGCACGACGACCACGGAGGTTGCGCGGGCGCTCGCGGTGCGGTCCGAACTGGCCTCGGGGTCACCGGCCCTGACGATCGTGACCAATGCGCTCAACATCGCCAACGAGCTGGCCGTCCGGCCGCAGTTCAAGATCGTGGTGACCGGTGGGGTGGCCCGCCCGCAGTCGTACGAGCTCACGGGCCCGCTGGCGAGCGGGGTGCTCAGTCAGATCACGCTGGACGTCGCGGTGCTCGGTGTCGGCGCCTTCGACGTGGCGCACGGGGCGACCGCGCACGACGAGGACGAGGCGGCGATCAACCGGCTGCTGTGCGAGAGCGCCACGCGGGTCGTGGTCGCGGCCGACGCGACGAAACTCGGCCGCCGCGCGTTCGCACGCATCTGCGAGACGGGACGCGTGGACACGCTGGTGACGGACACGACCATCTCCGAGGACATGTCCGCACGGTTCACCGACGCGGGGGTCGCGGTCGTCACGGCCTAGGGTCTGTCGCGACGGGAAGGTCCTCGGCCGGAAACACCGGGTTCCCGTCCTCCCCCGTGAACGGCGGACGAGACGGCTGGTGCCCCAACGCCCGCCAGACCGCATGGGCTGCGGCGAGCTTCACATCGCCCGGTCCGGTATCCGCTGGGGCCGTGACGATCTCGGTGATCTCCACCAGGAGGCCACGGGCGTGGCCCGGCAGCTCCCGCAGTGCATACCAGGCGCCATCTCGCGCCTCCGCCACCGCGCCCTCGTCCCCCGCAGCACCGGCTGCCGCCGAGCGGCGCCCACCGAACACGTCCCCACGGACCACGACTTCGGTACGGTCCGCCGGGACCAGACGCACGCTGACCTCGGCGAAACGTGCCCATCGGTTCGTCTGACGCCGCAGTCGACAGTTCCCCTCCATGGCGCGAGTCTCCCGCACCACGAAGGCATCAGCCACCACTTTTGCACCTGGGTGCTGGGCTACGTGAGCCGGCAGCGCAGCCACTCCTCGACGTTCCGGACATGCGCTGCCGCCGCCGTCCGGGCCGTCTCCGGATCCCGGGCCTGAAGCGCCCGGTAGATGCGGGCGTGGTCCGCGCGGGCCCCGGCGAGGGCGTCCGCCTCCTCCTGGCCGCGCCGCAGACGAGCCCGGAAGGTGCGCGCGGAGAGCTGGTCGATGAGGGCGGCGAGCTCCTCGTTCCCGGCGGCTCGCGCTATGACCTGGTGGAACGCGACATCGGCGGTGATGAACTCCTCGGCGTCCGACGTCTCGTCCATCGTGTCCAACTGAACCGCGACCTCGGCCAGTTGCTGATCGTCGATCCGTGCGGCGGCCTGCGAGGTGGCGGCGGACTCCAGGATCCGCCGCACTTCGAGGAGTTCGACCAGCCTCGCCTCGGGTGCGGCCTTCGCGGTCAGGCCGAAGGTCTCCCACAGGTCACAGGTCTCCAGCAGGTCACCGGACTCCGGAGGGGGCACGGGGACGCCCGGGCCGTGCCGCTCCGCCAGTGCCCCGAGAGCCGTCAACGCCTGAGTGACGGTCCCCTGGGCGGGGGTCGTGACCTCCATGGTGCCCCTCTCTGATGACCACTGCTGCGGCAGTCTACGCACCGAAGTTGTCAGACCAATAACCCGCATTCTTTGGGCAGTTACCGCCCTCGGGGGTGTTGATGACCTTGAGTGGTCTGATAAATATTCGGTGCGATGGAAGGGGAGATCCCATCGCGACCCCCCGCTCTCCTAAGGTGAGGAGCCGTCAGATGGTCGGTAGGACAGCGAGTTCGAGATCGAGAGCGCTGCGCGCGGCAGGCCTCGCGGCAACCGCGGCGCTCGCGCTCTCGGCTTGTGGCAGTACCAAGGATTCCGACTCATCCGCTGCGAAGGGAGGGGAGGGCAAGGTGGGCGTAGTCGTCCCGCTGCTCACTTCGCCCTTCTGGCAGTCCTACCATGATTACATTCCAAAGATGGCTAAGTTCCAGGATGTTGAGGCCCTCAAGCCCGTCAACTCCAACAGCGACCCGGCCCAGCAGATCACCGACATCAACAACCAGCTCAACCAGGGCGTCAAGGGCCTGCTGGTGTCGCCGCTGGACAGCGCGGCGATCTCCGCCGGTCTGGACCAGGCCGAGCGCAAGGGCGTCCCCGTGGTCGCCGTCGACGTCGCGCCCGAGAAGGGCAAGGTCGCGATGGTCGTACGCGCCGACAACAAGGCGTACGGGGAGCAGGCCTGCGACTACCTCGGCCGGACCGTCAAGGAGGGCAAGGTCGTGCAGATCATGGGCGACCTCGCCTCGGTCAACGGCCGTGAGCGCTCCGAGGCGTTCCGCAACTGCGCCAAGGACAAGTACCCCAAGCTGAAGGTCCTCGAGATCCCCGCGAAGTGGGAGTCCGACGCGGCCGCGTCCAAGCTGGACACCCTCCTCACCTCCAACCCCGACATCAAGGGCATCTACATGCAGGCCGGCGGCGTCTACCTCGCGCCCACCCTGCAAACCCTCAAGTCCAAGGGCATGTTGAAGAAGGCGGGCTCGGACAGCCACGTCACGATCGTCTCCAACGACGGCATCCCGCAGGAGTTCGAGGCGATCCGCAAGGGCCAGATCGACGCCACCGTCTCGCAGCCCGCCGACGCCTACGCGCAGTACGGCATGTACTACATCAAGGCCGCGATGAACGGCCAGAAGTTCAAGCCGGGCCGCACCGGCCACGGTTCGACCATCGTGAAGCTGCCCAGCGGCAACCTGGAGGACCAGCTGCCCGCGCCGCTCGTCACGAAGCAGAACGTGGACGACCCGAAGCTGTGGGGCAACACGGGTAAATAGCCATGGAGTAGCCGAGCGGGAGATCGGGCGGTCGGTGGCTCTGGCTAACCTGCACGGGTGACCACCGACCTGACCCTGCTGCCGCGTGTCGCCTATCGCGGCCAGGAGGTCACCGCACCACGGCTCCGCGGCCTCCTCGCACTGCTCGCGGGCGACGTGCGCACGGGCTGCAGCACCGAGCGGCTCGTGGCCGGGCTGTGGCCGGACGCGCTGCCGGAACGGCCGGGCAAGGCGGTGCAGATCCTGGTGTCCAGGGCGCGGGCGCAGCTCGGCGCCGACGTCCTCGCAAGGACGCCGACCGGATACCGGCTCGCCCTCGCCGAGCATCAGGTCGACAGCTCCGCGCTGCTCCTGCACGCCGCCGCGAGCGCGGACCGGGCCAGGGCCGGGGACCACGCGGGATCCCTGGCCGCGGCCGAGGCCGGGCTCGCGCTGTGGGAAGGCACCCCGGACGGGCCCGGGAACGCCGACGACCCCGTGACCGCCCTGCGCACCGAGCGCGCCCCCGCCCGCCGCGCGCTCGCCCGCGCCCGGGCACTCGCGCTCGCCCGCCTCGGACGCCACACGGAGGCGGCCGAACCGCTGGCCGTGGCCGCCGCCGACCGGCCACGCGACGAGGAGGTCCTCGCCGAGCTGCTGCGCGGCGAGGCGGCGACGGCGGGCCCGGCCGCCGCGCTCACGCGGTACGAGGCGTACCGCCGCGAGCTGCGCGACGAGCTCGGCACGGAGCCGGGCGCCGCGCTCAAGGCCGTACAGCGGGAGCTGCTGCGCGACGAAGCACCCGTGATCCGGCACGGCGTACCGCACGAACCGAACCAGCTCCTCGGCCGGGACGAGGACATCGCGGCCGTGCTGCGGCTCCTCGACACGGCGCGCGCCGTCACCGTCGTCGGCCCCGGCGGCCTCGGCAAGACCCGGCTCGCGCACGCCGTCAGCCGCAGGGCCGCGCAGCGCGTGCTGTACTTCGTGCCGCTCGCCGGCGTCACCGCGGACGACGACGTGGCCGCGGAAGTGGCCTTCGCGCTCGGCGCGGGCGAGCGACGGCACGGCGCCGTGAGCGGCCCCGCCCCTGCCGACCCGGTGTCCGGCATCCTCGGCGTGCTCGGCTCCGGACCGGCGCTGCTGGTCCTCGACAACTGCGAGCACGTCGTCCGGGGCGCCGCACGCCTCGTACGGACCCTGGTCGCGGCCTCGAAGGACCTGCGCGTCCTCGCCACCAGCCGCGCCCCGCTCGGTCTGACGTCGGAGGCGGTGTACGCGCTGCCGGAGCTCGGCCTCGGCACCGCGGTCGAGCTGTTCACGCAGCGGGCCCGGGCCGCCCGGCCCGGCGTGGCGCTGCCGCCGGACGCGGTGGCCGAGCTGTGCCGCCACCTCGACGGGCTGCCGCTGGCCGTGGAGTTGGCCGCGGCGCGGGTGCGCGTGCTGTCGGTGCCGGAGGTCGCCCGCCGCCTCGGCGACCGGTTCGCGCTCCTGCGCGGCGGGGCGCGGGACGTGCCGGGGCGCCACCGCACCCTGCACGCGGTCGTGGAGTGGAGCTGGAACCTGCTCACGGAGGACGCCGGGGCGGCGCTGCGCACGCTGTCCGTCTTCCCCGGCGGCTTCTCCGGCGACGCGGCGGAGCAGGTCCTCGGCGAGGACGCGCTGTTCCTCCTGGAGCAGCTGGCCGGTCAGTCGCTGCTCACCGTCGTGGACACGCCGGGCGGCGTGCGGTTCGCAATGCTGGAGACGGTACGGGAGTTCAGCGCGGCCCGGCGCGCGGAGGCGGGCGGGGACGAGGAGGCCGTCGACCGGTTCCTCACCTGGGCGCGGGACTTCGGCGTCGCGTACTACGAGGTGCTCGTCGGCCCGGAACGGCCGACCGCCTGGGAGCGGATCAAGACCGAGCAGGACAACCTGGTGGCGGCCCTGCGGCACGCCCTGGCCCGCACGGACGGCCCCACCACCGCCGCCGTCACCGCCGTCCTCGCCGCCCTGTGGTCCACCGACTCCAACTTCCCCCGCCTCGCCGCCCTCGCCGCCGAGACCGGCCCTCCGCTCTCGCACTACTACCCCGAGCCCGCCTACGTCGAAGTCGCCCGCGCCGCCGCGGTGCTGTGCATGCCGAGCCTGTTCATGGGCTACAGCGCGCACGTCGTACGCCAGCTCGTCACCCTCCGGAGACTGCCCGCGGCCCCGCCGGACACCCTGCTGCGCGCCACCGCCGTCGTCCTGAGCGCGGTCCCCGAGATGCTGCCTCCCCACTACGAAGTGCTGCACGAGCTCTGCGCCAGCGAGCAGCCCCTGGTCGCCGGCATCGCCGAGGGCGTCGCCACCTACATCTGGGAGTACGAGCACGACATCGACCGCGCGCTCGCGTCGGCACGCCGGATGATCGCCGCACTGGCGCCGACCGACAACCCCTCCCTGGAGGTCCTGAGCCACTCCCGGCTGAGCGAGCTGTGCCTGAAGACAGGGGCGGGCGAGGCCGCGTACACCCACCTCAGGGCCGCGCTCGAGATGCTGCCGCGGCTCGGCGACGAGAACGACTACGTCGGCATCCGCACCGGCCTCGCCCTCGCCTGCCTGCAGCGCGACGACCCCGACGAGGCCGAGTACTGGCTGCGGCAGGCGGAAGGCGACGGCGTCCCGCAGAAGGACGCCTTCTACAGCCCCGACCTCGGCATCCGTGCCGAGATTGCGCTCACCCGCGGCCTCACGGAGGTCGGCCTCGGCCTGTGGCGCGGCGCCGTGGAGCGGCTGCCCGTGGCCGGGGCGATGTACGGCGACCCCTGGCTCGACCCGTGGGCGTTGGTGGTCCAGTCGGCGGCGGTGACGGCGCACGCGTACGCGGGCCGCCTCGAAGAGGTCGCGGAGACGGCCGACCGGCTGCGGACGCTGCTCACGGACCCGCCCCGGACGCCCATGGACCTCTTTGTCCAAGGGACCGTGCTGCACGCCGTCGGCATGGCGGGGATCGCGACCGGCGACGCCACGGCCGTACGGATGATCGCGCTGGCCGAACGGCTGGGGGTGCTGCGCGAGTTCCATCCGACGATGTCGGCGGCCCGCGCCCGGCAGGCCGCCGAGGACGCCGACAGGGCGGCGTACGCCGACGCGGTGTCGGCCTACGCCGCCCTGGGGCGGGACGAACTGCACGAGGCGAGCCGCGCGCTCAGCTCGGGTCGCGGTTGAACAGCGACGTCGACCAGAGGTAGCCGAGCGCGGCCATGCCCAGGCACCAGCCGATCGCGAGCCACCCGTTGTCGCCGATCCCGGTGCCGAGCAGCAGGCCGCGCAGGGTCTCGATGGCCGGGGTGAACGGCTGGTACTCGGCGATCGGCCGGAACCAGCCCGGCATCGCCTCGATCGGGACGATGGCGCTCGAGATGAGCGGCAGGATGATCAGCGGCAGGGCGTTGTTGCTGGCCGCCTCGGGGTGCGGGCTCGCCATGCCGATGCCGACGGCGATCCAGGTGAACGCCGTGGCGACCGACACGAGCAGCCCGAACGCCGCGAGCCACTCCAGGACCGTGGCGTCCGTGGACCGGAAGCCGATGGCCACGGCGACGGCACCGACCACGACCACGCTCAGGACCGACTGCAGCACACTGCCGACGACGCGTCCGATGAGCACGGAGCCGCGGTGGATCGCCATCGTGCGGAACCGGTCCGTGATGCCCTCCGCCATGTCGATCGAGACGGACACCGCGCTGCCCGCCGGTGTGGCGCCGATGGTCATCAGCAGAATGCCCGGGACGAGATAGGCGATGTAGTCGGAGCGGTCGGCGCCGCCGCCGCCGATGCCCGCGCTCATCACGTCACCGAAGACATAGACGAAGAGCAGCAGCAGGACGATCGGCATCAGCAGGAGGTTCAGGGTGAGGGACGGATAGCGCCGCACGTGCAGCAGATTGCGCCGCAGCATCGTGTGCGAGTCACGCACGGCAAGGCCGAAGGAGCTCATCGCCGCGCCTCCACGGGCTTGCCGGTGGTGCCGCCGGTGAGGGCGAAGAAGACGTCGTCGAGGTCGGGGGTGTGCACGGTCAGCTCGTCCGCCTCTACGTTGGCGGAGTCCAGCCAGTCGAGGATGGAACGCAGCTCGCGCTGGCTGCCGTCACTGGGGATCTGCAGCGAGAGCGCCGCGTCGTCCGCCGTGACCTCGCGCAGGGCGACGACCGCGGACCGGTAGGCGTCCGGGTCGGCGAACCGCAGCCGCACATGCCCGCCGGGGATCAGCCGCTTCAGCTCCTCCGCGCTCCCCTCGGCGGCGATCCTGCCGCCGCTCAGCACCGCGATGCGGTCGGCGAGCTCGTCGGCCTCCTCCAGGTGCTGGGTGGTGAGGAAGACGGTCACACCACCGGACACCAGCTCGCGGACAATGCCCCACATGGTGTGACGGCTGCGCGGGTCGAGACCGGTGGTCGGCTCGTCGAGGAAGATGATCCGCGGCCCTCCGACCAGCGTCATGGCGATGTCGAGACGCCGCTTCATGCCGCCGGAATAGGTGGCGGCGGGCTTCTTCGCGGCCTCCACCAGGTCGAAGCGCTCCAGGAGTTCAGCGGTGACGCGCCGCCCCTCGCTGCGGGAGAGATGGTGCAGATCGGCCATGAGCCGCATGTTCTCCTCGCCGGTGATCAGACCGTCGACGGCGGAGAACTGCCCGGTGACACCGATCGCGGCCCGCACGGCTTGCGGCGCGGCACCCAGATCGTGCCCGCCGACACGCACGTCTCCTGCGTCGGCGCCGATGAGGGTGGACAGAATCTTGACGGCGGTGCTCTTGCCCGCGCCGTTGGGGCCGAGCAGCGAGAAGACCGAGCCTTGCGGTACGGCCAGGTCGATGCCGTCGAGAACCTTTTTCTGGCCGTAGGCCTTGTGCAGCCCCTTGGCCGCGATGGCCAGTGCGGTCGATGCCGATGCCGATGCCGATGCCGATGCCGGTGTCGTTGTCGTTGTCATGCCGCGCAGCTTGCGGCGGGGCGGGTTCAGCGCGGTTTCACCGTGGTTTCAGCGCCTTGGAAACGGGTGTCGCGGGGCAGTGCGTGTGCTGGCGCCGGCGATGGCGAGTGGGAGCAGCGGGGCCAAGGCGAGAAGGAAACTCAGCGTCATCTCCCCGATCCTGCCCCAAGAACTGTTTACCGAGCTGAGGCCCGTACTGGCCAAGGCGATGAGCATCGGGGGCAAGTCGGCAACGAATCGGAGTACTCTCCTCGGAAAAGTCACTGCATGGGCACACCGCCGTTTCGTGGCAGCCTCATAGTGATGGGGAGTGAGGCGTTCTCCGAGGGGGCGTACTGGCGTTTCTCCGTCCCTGCTCGTCGCGATATTCCATCTAATCGCCGTCCGTGTGCTGCATGGTGTCGCTCATGCGTCTTTCGTCCAGCCAGACCCAAGGTAATTTGTCGCTCTTGCTCAGATTGCAGGGTGCGCATGCAGGAACCAGGTTTTCTATGCAGTGAGCACCGCCCTTGGCTATGGGGATGAAGTGATCCAGATGCTCGAAAGGTCCCCCGCAGTACAGGCAATTGGCCCCGAGCTCCTCGATCAGCTTGCGCACTTGTCGCTGGTTGACTGGGTTCGTCGTTGAGCCCTTCTCTGCTGCCCTGCGTTGAGATGCCTTCAATCTTCCGTAGTCGGGGTTGTTCTCGATGAACCTCGCTTGGTTGGCTCGAATTATTTCCTGTGACCCAGGTTTGCTCTGCCAGCGCAATCGATACTCGCGCAGCCTTTCTGGGTTGCTCGCGCGCCATTGGCGTCTGTACTCGTCTGAGCAGCTGATGCAGATGGTCGCAATTCCCATGCGCTGCTGTGGGTTCCGTCGGAAATCTGAGTGCGGTTTAATCGTGAAGCAAGCCGTGCACTCTCTCTTCCCTGAATTGTCTAGCATTATCTCCCGGTCTCGCCTCGCTCTTGCCCCTGTTGCCGCTTCGCTGGAATGGTAGCGCAAACTCTCTTTTGTGGTCCGGCATGTTTTGCACTGGGAGAGGTGTCCTCCCGTATGGTTTACGCTTCTATGGAACTCGTCCAGAGGCTTCGATTGTTCGCAGTGTGAGCAATATCTGAGCCCGTCGCCAGCTGATGCATTTAAATCCTTGAGGATCGGCTTTAGCTCTTTCCCTCGGTACCACTGCTGATAGTGAGCCTTGCAGAGGCCGCGAGCTCGAATTTCGCTCCTGTGGCACGCAGGGAAGTTGCACGTGGTCATGGTATTGAAGCGTAGCGGCGAACTAGTGGTCTACGGTGGGCCGTTGAGAAATTATCTGCCCTGCGGTGTGAGCCTGATCGACTTATGGTGGCTTGGACTGGAAGGAACCCATGCCCTACACGCGTGCGTCAGCATGGGTACCGTTCCGAGAGGACAGGCCGGAACGGAGGAGCCTTGATGCCCTTTCGAACGTGCGTGCACAGCGGGTCCGTCGCAGTCCGGACGGTGCGCTGATGTTGGAGGAAGCCGAGGAGATCGGCCGTCGCGTGCGCCGGGCGCGCCTGCGCCTGGGGATGCCGCAGGCGGATCTCGCTGCCGCACTGGGGAAGACCCAGGGGTGGGTGTCCAAGATGGAGCGCGGGCAGATCGAGCTCGATCGCGTGGGGCTGCTCAACGCGATCGCCGCCGAACTGCACGTACATCCCAACGACCTGATCGGACGGCCGTACACGAGCAGTCCCGCCGAGAACCAGTGGCAGGTTGCCGCGGCATCGATCATGCGGGAGCTGCGCCGCTACGACCTTGCCCCGGTATTCGACGGCACCCCTCGGCCGTCCGGCGAGCTGTGGCGGGACATGACTCGCCTGCACCGCTTGCGGGACGCGGCGGCCAACGTCGCCATCCTGCGCGTCCTGCCCGACTTGCTGCGCGAGGCCCGCGCGCTCGCCGAGACCGCCACGGGGCACGAGCGCGAAGAGGCGTATGCGGTCTACGCCGTAGCCTGCAAGTTCGCCCACACCGCCGCGCACGCCCTCGGCCACGCCGAACTGATCGCTATGGCAGCCGAGCGCGCCGCGTGGTCCGCTCGCCTCTCCGGCGACCCCGTCATGCCCTCGCTCGCCGACTGGATGCGGGTCTGGGACATGTGGGCAACGGCAGACTGGGCCGACTCCCTCGCCCTGTCTGACAAGGCACTCGCCAGCCTCCAGGAGGACTACGACCGGGGCACCCCGCTCGCCCTGCGCATGTGGGGCTCGCTCCAGCTCCGAGCCGCCGTATCGGCAGCGCGGGCGGGACGGCCGTCCGAGGCCGACGACCGCATCAGCCACGCGCGTGCTGCCGCCGACCGCATGCGCGACTACCAGGGACCACCGGTCTACGACCGCCACTCGGTCACCTTCTCGCCCGGCAACGTGCAGATTCACTCGATCAGCGTGGCCCTGGAGACAGGGGAGCAGGCTAAGGCGCTCGCCATCAACCGCCGCACCAGCCCTGAACTGGTCGCGGCACTGCCCAACTCCCGCCAGGGGCACCACCACATGGACCTTGCCCGGGCGTGGCTGTGGGATGGCAACCGGGACACGGCGCTCGCCGAGTTGGAGACCGCCGAGCGGATCGCTCCACAGCTCGTACGCAACCACCCCATCGCCCGCTCTACGCTCCGGAGCATCGTCTACGCCGAGCGGGCCGCCACGCGCGAGAAGCTGCGGCGCATGTCCGACCGCTTCCACCTGGACGGATGAGGGCCGTATTCCTCGCCCTCATATTGGGCCCCTGACGTGCTCCTAGCGTCAGGGGCATGACGCCACGACCAACACCTCATCTCCCTTCCCAGGGTGGGGAGTTAGGCGCAGCGGCCCCCTTCCTGCCTCGGCTCGGCGACCTTGCTCGGGACACTGCTCGCGACGGACGGATCGGCGTCGTCGTTGCCCTGCCCGACGAGGATCGGCGCACCTACCACCTGCGCCCGCCGGGCGGCGGCAACGACTGGTCCGCCCCCGCTGATGGCACGACCCTGCGCCCCGTCCCTGCCCGGGTCACCCACGTCACGCCGATACGGCGGGACGCGGTCTACGACTCGCGCGCACAACAAGGCTCCCTGCCCGTTCAGGTTCACTACGAGGACGGCGGAGCAAGCGAGGCCACGCTCATCCTCACCCCTGATCAGATGGAGGTCTGCGCCTACCAGGTCGGACGCCTCATCGATCAGCGCAGCGGGAAGCACGGTGCCGAGCAGTGACTGCGCACCGCCCGGCCGCACGCGTACCGCTTCATGCCGACCCTTTCGGGCGTGCCCTGGCGTGGCTGTGGGCCCTGGGGACGGCAGCAGGGTTCTCCTGCCTCGGCTTCCTCATCAGCGGCAGTCTCGACGGCCCGGACTCGGCAGGACCCGCGCTCTCTGCGCCCGACTCACCGCCTGCGTGACGCCATACGACTCCCCGCCCGTCGCGTGACCGGACAGCCCAGCGGCAGGCGGGGGCTTCCCCCTTCCCCCTACCGCGCCGCAGCGCACGGCCGCGGAGGCGTACGACCCACGTCCGTTGCACCACCAACCCAAGGAGGCAAGGAACGTGACCACCATCCAAGAGCACGCCACGATCGACGCGCGGAGGCTGATCAGCGCCGAGCTGCGGGCGACCCTCGCAGCCAACATGCGCGGCAGGTTCCCCGAACTGACCGAGGAGAAGGCGGACCGCGGAGTCGGGCAGATGCTCGCGTTCGTCGCGGCGAGTGCCCACAGCGCCAAGCCGCTCAGCCCCTCGCCACTGGTGGACGACTTCTGGCACGCCTTCCTGCTCCACACCAAGGCGTATCAGGACTTCTGCGAGCAGACGTTCGGCTCGTTCGTGCACCACCAGCCGGGCTTCCTCGACAAGGACGAGCACGGCGGCGGTATGGCGCTGCGTGAGCGCACCGTGGACGCGATCACGCTCGCCGGGTACGAGCTCGACATGGAGTTCTGGCCTGAGCTGGAGCTCGCGGAGTGCTCGCAGTGCCATGCGAATTGCAGCGACAGCCCGAACAGCCCAAAGAAGGTCTGACGCTCATCGCATCCCCGAGCCGGTCTCCGGTCTGTGCCACGCTGTGGCCGGGCCGGAGACCGGTCTCTGTTTGTCCGACGCGACCGAAGAGGGGAACGCGGGGTGAACCGCATCTCATGGCATGACCTGCCGCCCGCTGTCCAGCGTGCCGCCGAGTGCCACACGGGACAGGTCGAGCGGGCCGAGACGGCCAGCCACGGGGTGATGTCCCGCCTCGCCTGCACGGTGCACGCCCGCTCGGGACGGCTGTTCGTGAAGGGTACGTCGCTCGACGACCCGTTGAGCTGGGTATACCGGCACGAGGCGCGAGTAACGCGCCATGCCCCGCTCGCGCCTCGGGTGCTCTGGGAGGTCGAGACGGATGGGTGGCTGCTCGTCGGATATGAGCACGTCTACGGTCGACACCCGGATCTATCCCCTGGCTCGCCTGACGTCGACGCCCTTGTCCGTACGCTGACCGCCGTATCCGAAGTGCCATGGCCCGAGACGTTGCGGAAGAAGCCGCTTCACACACGGTGGGCCGGCTCGCTGCCCGACGGCGTTCCGGCCGGGCTGCGAGGGCGCTCTCTGGCCCATACCGACATGTCAACCCTGAACATGCTGATCACTGGTGACGGCCGGCTGCGGTTGTTGGACTGGGCACTTGCCTGCCCTGCCCCCGCGTGGGCCGACGCGGGCTTCGCCGTCCTGCGCCTCATCTCCTCCGGTCATGCCCCCGAGCAGGCCGAGGCCGTCGCCCGGCAGGTGCCCGCGTACCGACATGCCGACCCATCCGACGTCGGGACGTTCGCGCACACTGTGCTTGCCGCATGGGAAAGCATGGAGCGCACGGACCCACTACCGCACCGAGCCGCGCTCACAGCGGCCGCTCGGGCGTGGGCCTCCCATCGTGGGCCGATCAGGACGTGAGGGTCAGGCGCCATCCCTCGCGCACGTGGGTGGGGTTCGGGCAGCCCGCCCCGCACACGGTGGTCCGAGAGGGCCTGTGCCGTCAGTAGTCGGAGGCGGGGCGCTGCTCCTGTTGCGCTGAGGGCTCGCTGGAGTGTGTTGTCCGTTCGCTGGCCAGGACTCCGCCCCGGGCCCAGTGGTCGGGCTCGACGTCTCGGATGATCACGGTTACGGAGTCCGGGCGGCAGCCGGTGACGGCTGCTACCGATGCGGTGAGCCTGCGGGCGAGTTCGCGGCGTTCCTCGGTGCCGAAACCGGTCCACCAGTCGACGGTGACGACGGGCATGTGTGGGCTCCTTCTCTGGCGTGGAGAGTGAGTTCAGTGGCGGGAGGCGGCGACGCTCAGTGCCGCGCCTGTCGCGAAGACCGCGGCGACGACCCGGACGATGCCCGGGAAGCCCCAGTCCGCCAGGGAGTTCGCCAGCTGTGGGCCCAGGCTGGCGCCGATGAACATGGCGCAGGCGTAGAGCGCGACGGCGGTTCCGCGTGCGGTGCCGCCCGCCGCGCCGATGGTCTCGACCAGGGCCGGGGCGGCGATCGCGATGCCGGCGACGAGCAGCAGGAGCACGGCGGCCAGGGCGAGGGCCGATGCGCCGAACCCGGAGGCGGCCAGGGCCGCGAGCGCGGCCAGGCCCAGGGCGCCGGGCAGCCGCACCCGGCCGGGCACCCGTCCGAGGACGCCGGTCAGCAGCGGCACCGCCACCATGGCGGGCAGCGCGCCGGCCCGCAGCCACAACAGCGCCCCGTCGTCCCCGGACACGCTGGGCGGTCCCGCCAGGCTCACCGCGGTGTAGAGGGCGACGAAGCCACCGAGCAGGGTGGAGGTCGCGCCGTAGAGAAGGAGCAGCCGCGGGGTCGTCAGCAGCCGGGGCATCGCGGCGAACGCCGAGCGTACGGAGGCGGCTTGGTCACCCGCTCCCGGCGCGAGAACCGCCCGCGCGGCCACCGCGGCCACCGCCATCAGCGGACCGAAGACGAGGAACGCCGCCCGCCAGCCGGCCAGCGCCTCCAGCGCCTGGGACGCGACCTGGACCAGTACGGCCGCCGCGAGGAACCCGCTGGTCACACACGTCAGGGCGAGGGGGCGGCGCTCCGGGGCCACACCGGTCGCGATGGCGGAGAAGGCGGCCGGGGCGAAGGAGGCGGCCGTGAAGCCCTGCACCGCGCGCAGCGCGCAGCCCACCGCGAGGTTCGGGGCGAGCGGGACCGCAAGCGTGGTGACCGTGGTCGCGAGGAGACCGAGGACGATGACCTGGCGTGGCCCGTACCGGTCGGAGAGAGGGCCCGCGACCAGGAATCCGGTGGCGTACGCGAGGCCGAAGCCCGTCGCCATCCACGTCACGCTCCCCGGAGACGAGGAGAAGGAGTGGGCCATCGGGCCGAGCAGCGGCAGCACGATGTACATCTGGCCCACGACCAGGATGCCGGTGGCCGTCAGGAGGGCCGTGGTGCGCCCCGGTGCGCTCCACCGGGGCGGGTTCGATAAGCGTGTGAGAGCGGGCGCCGGGCCCGCGGAGGGTGTGGTCGCCATCTCGCGAACGTACCGACCAACTAGTTGGTACCGCAAGGAGGTTCAGGTGTCAGGAGCGCTGTAACGTGCAGACATGAGTAGGGACACAGCCGCCACCAGGGCCCGACTGATCGCCGCGGCCCGCGTGGAGTTCGCCCGGCGCGGCATCGACGGGGCCCGCGTGGACCGGATAGCCCGCGAGGCCGGGGCCAGCAAGGAACGCATCTACGGCCACTTCGGGAGCAAGGAAGGCCTCTTCGAGGCGGCGGTCGCCGAGGCGTTGGAGGAGCACACCGCCGCACTCGGCCTGCCCTCCGGCGACATCGGGGAGTACGTGGGGCGGGTCTACGACATGCACCGCGAGAACCCGCAGCTGCTGCGCCTGCTGCTGTGGGAGGCGCTCTACTACGGCGACGCGCCGCTGCCCGACGAGGGCGAGCGGGTCGGGCACTACGCGCGCAAGACCGAGGCGCTCGCGGGTCTGCTCGGCATGGAAGCGGGGCGCCCGGCGGCCCTCGTCCTGCTGGCCACCATCGGCCTGGCCGCCTGGCCCCTCGCCGTGCCGCAGCTGACCCGGACGGTGGTGCCCGGCGCCGGGCAGGAGCAGGTGGACGGGGGTGCGGGCACCGTGGAGGGCGACGAGATCCGCGACTTCCTGGTGCGGTTCGCGCAGCAGGCGCTGCCCCTGGCCGGGAAGGACGGCGCGCGAGGTTCCTGGCACTCGCGTTCCTAGGAAGGCCGTACCCAGGAAGAACTCACTCTGGAATGTCGTGTCCACACGAGACACCGTGGGACCAGCCGGCGCCCCACGGGGGAGGGCGCCGGGACCCGAACTCGACCGGACATCCAGGAGGATCTCCCATGAGCTCCATCAAGCAGGCCGAGGCCGTCACCCGCGTGGAGGCGGGCGTCGACAAGGCCGAGGAGATCGGGGTCGACATGAACATCGCGATCGTCGACGAGGGGGGACACCTGGTGCAGTTCTCCCGCATGGACGACGCCTGGCTCGGCTCGATCGACATCGCGCTGAAGAAGGCCAAGACGGCTGTGTACTTCCGGATGGACACCGGCGGCCTGGGGGCGATATCCCAGCCCGGCGGCCCCGTCTACGGCATCGAGCACAGCAACGCGGGCCTGGTCACCTTCGGCGGCGGACTGCCGATCACCGACGACTCGGGGAAGGTCATCGGCGCCGTGGGTGTCTCCGGGGGCAATGTGGAGCAGGACTGCGCCGTGGCTGAGGCGGTCGTCAAGGCCGCGGTGCCCGCGGCCGGTTGACGGCCCGGGGGCTGTTCGGTCCTTCCGGAAGAGGGAGGGAGTTCTTGCCTGCCCTTTGACGCCGCATGATGCCGTATGACGCCACGGGGGGCTTCGTACGGCGGAACGGTACGCGGCGTCGGGGGCCGGGTGCCGGTGGTGGTGCACGTCAGTTGCCGGGGCACGGACCATGCGGTCCGACGGGCCCGGCACGCGCAGTCGGTGGGGGCCGACGCGGTCGTGGCACCGATCGTTACCACCGGCAGCAGGGGAGGAGGGGATGTCGCGGCACTTCGACGCGGTTCACCGCGGCCGTCGACATCCCCTTCCTCGTCTGCTCGCCGCGGCCCGGGGCCGGAGCGAGAGTGAGCGAGCCGTACGGGTGGGACCCGTACGGCGTTTCCATGTCGCCATGAACCGGGACGTCTTGAGTCGACGGAGTGTACGAATTCCTCCTCGGTGCCGCCCCGCTCCCTTTTGGCGGGACCGTCGACGGGCCGATGAATCTGATCGCGGTGAAGTGACATGTATCACGGAACCATTTTCACTCGGCCGCTTTCTGTGAGACCAGGACGGATTCGGAGGCGCGTGCTCCGAATTCCTCGCCGGAGGCCCGGTGAGGGTAAAAGAAAAGCATTGCCGCAGCCGCTGACTGGTTGTTAGGGTTGCGAGTGCGGCTGATGGCAGATATAGGGGGCTGCCGGGGCAGGCCACCAGCCGCAACGGGGATGAACGGGGGCAGGTGAGACGCGGAGTCTTCCGCGTCCCGGTCGGCCAGGCACTTCTCTGGGCGAATTGATGTGCATGCGCCGCGGCCTTGTCGCCCGCCGAGTCTCTCTTTCGTGAATTGTCTCGGCGATGTGCATATGCCTTTCGGTGATCGCTGTTCTGTTGGGCAGGGAAGCGTTGGCATATGCGCGCCCAAATGCGTGAGCGAGGCCAGAAACAGCAACAACAGGGGGAAAGGAAATGTCAGTCCCAGGTCATGAGGCAGGGTTACCCGAAGCGGTCGCCGGTCTGACCTACCACCGCACCGTGGACCGCACACTGATCCACCGCCACCACCTCACCGAAGTCTTCCTGACCGACATGGAGCGGACCGGCGCGGACACCTTCGTCGCGGCGGCACTGCTGCCCGCCGTCCACCCGCACTACACCAGCCGCACAGCGCAGGCATCGCTCCGGCACCCGGACCCGATGCTGCTGCTCGAATGCTGCCGCCAGGCCGAGACGGCCGCCGCGCACCTCTACCACGACGTCGAGCGCGACACGAGCTTCGTCCTGCACGACTGGTCCATGGAGCTGACGGGCGACCTGCCGCCGAGCCCGTCCAGCGCCATCCCGGCCTCGACGGAGCTGGTGATGACCGCCGTCACGCACCACCCGCGCCACCGCGCCGAGCGACTCATGGGGCTCGGCTACACCTTCACTCTCTGGGCAGCGGGCGTCCGTCTCGGCGAGGTCCGCATGGACGTCGGGTACGTGGCCGCGGCGGCCTACCGCGTCCTGCGGCGCCGCGGCCGCACCAGCGCGCTGCCGTCCTCCGGCAGTCAGCCGCCGGCGGCCCGCGGCGCGGCCCTCGAACCGGCCAGGGCCGGACGGCTGAACGCCACGGACACGCTGCTGCTGGACGCCGTGGCCGGGCCCTCCGCGTGCTTCGCCACCCTGCGGGTCGCGGCCGACAACCCCAGCCTCTTCGACCATCCGCAGGACCATGTGCCCGGGATGGTGCTGGTCGAGGCGGCCCGCCAGCTCGCCGCGTTCGCGGTGGCCGAGTGGGGCGGCCCGGCCCCGGACCGTACCGTCATGGCGCGGATGCGCGCCAGGTTCTCCGCGTACGCGGAGCTGGACGCGCCGGTCACGATGACGGCCGCACGGGTGGGGGAGCACGGCATCGGGGTGACGTTCCATCAGAACGGCGCGGACATCTCCCGGGTGGAGATCCAGCTCGCACCGCTCGCCGGACACGGGGGATCCGGCGAACGCAGTGGGCCCGCCGACGCGCACGCCGCCGTGCCGGCGCGAGGGCGGTGACCGGGATGGGACGCGCAGCCGTCATCGCCGGGCTCGGGGCGTGGCTCCCGCCGGACGTGGTGACCAACGCCGACCTCGCGGCGGTGCTCGACACCGACGACGAATGGATCCGTACCCGCACCGGCATCCGGCAGCGGCACGTCGTCGCCCCCGGCGAGGCCACCGGCGACCTCGCCGTCGAGGCGGGCGCGCGGGCGCTGAAGTCGGCGGGGCGGGAGCACGCGGACGCGGTGGTCGTCGCGACGAGCACGCCCGATCGCCTCTGTCCCGCGACCGCACCCGACGTGGCGAGCAGACTGGGCCTGCGGGGCGTCGCGGCCTTCGACGTCGGCGCGGTGTGCACGGGATTCGTCTACGCGCTCGCCACCGGCGCCGGGCTGATCGCGGCCGACGCCGCCGAGTCCGTCCTCGTGATCGGCGCCGACGCCTTCTCCACCATCCTCGATCCCCGGGACCGCACGACGCGCGCGGTCTTCGGGGACGGCGCGGGAGCGGTGCTGCTGCGCGCGGGCGGCCGCGAAGAGCCGGGCGTCCTGCGGGGGGTGACGCTGGGCAGCGACGGCAGCCGCAGCGAGCTGATCGAGATCCCGGGCGGCGGTTCGCGGCAGCGCTCGACGGGGCGCCGCGTCACGCAGGAGGACCTGTACTTCACGATGCAGGGGCGCGCGGTCTTCTCCGAGGCGGTGCAGCGCATGGCGGCGTCCGCGCGGGAGAGCGCCGAACGGATCGGCTGGCCGCTCCGGAGCGTCGACCGGTTCGTGCCGCACCAGGCCAACGCCCGCATCATCGCCGCCCTCGCCGAGCGCCTCGGCGTACCGACCGGCGCGTTCGCCTCGAACATCGACCGCGTTGGCAACACGGTGGCCGCGTCGATCCCGCTCGCGCTGGCCGACGACGTGGCGTCCGGCCGGATCAGGGCGGGCGACCGGGTGCTGATGACGGGCTTCGGAGGCGGCCTCACCTGGGGATCGGTCGCCCTCACCTGGCCCGAACTGACGGCGGCCTGACCACTGCCGCGCACCTGGACCGCCAGGGCGGGGCGGCACGGCGGGCGCGCACGGCGGATTCGTACGGCGGTCCCTGCGGCGGCCCCTACGGCGGTCCGTACAGCGGGTCCGTGCGACAGACCCGTACGGCGGCGCACGCCCGCACGTACGGCCATCCACACGCAGACACAAACGGGGAGACCATGAACGGCATCACAGAACGCATCGCGACGGTCCTGACGGAACAGTTCAAGATCGAACGGGAGGTGATCGCCGCTGATGTCACCTTCGGCAGCCTCAAGTTCGACTCCCTGGTCCTGATCGAACTGGGGCTGATCCTGGAGAAGGAGCTCGACATCGCCATCGAGGACGGGGAGCTCAGCGAGGGGATGACGATCAGGGACGCCGCCCAGCTCCTGGCGGCCAAGGGAGCCGTGCTCTGATGCACGCCGACGGGGGACCCTTCGGCGTCGCCATCACGGGGCTCGGTCTCGTCACACCCGCGGGCACCGGCGTCAAGGAGAACTGGCACCGGCTCGGCTCCGGCCTGTCGAGCGCCGCCACGGACGCGGCCCTCAAGGGCCTGCCGGTCGACTTCGACTGCCGTGTACCGGAGTTCGACGCCGGGGCCCTGCTGGGCGGCTTCGAGGCCCGGCAGCTGGAGCGCTTCGTGCAGCTCGCGGTCGTCGCGGCGCGGGGGGCCGTCGACGACGCGGGCCTGGACCCCGCCGGGTGGGACGGGGCCCGCGTCGGCGTCGTCCTCGGCAACTCGCTCGGCGGGGCCCGCGCGTTGGAGCGGCAGCACACCGCGCTGACGGAGAGCGGGCCGCACCGGGTGTCGCCGCTGACGATCCCGATGTACATGGTCAACATGGTCGCCGGGTACGTCGCGATCGACGTCGGCGCGCAGGGGCCGAGCCTGGTCACGGCGACGGCCTGCGCCTCGGGCACCACGGCCGTGGGCACGGCGCGCGAACTGCTGCGGTCGGGGGTCTGCGACATCGTCCTCGCGGGCGGCACCGAGTCGGCGCTCACGCCCACGGTGATCGCCGGGCTGACCAAGATGGGCGCCCTGTCCAGGAACACGGCGGCACCGGAGCGCGCCAGCCGCCCCTTCGACGCCGAGCGGGACGGCTTCGTCGCCGCCGAGGGCGCCGGTGTCCTCGTCCTCGAACGGTGCGCGGACGCCCGGGCGCGCGGCGCCCATGTACGCGCCGTGGTCCGGGGGTACGGGGCAGCCACGGACGCCCACCACGCGACCGCACCCGAGCCCCAGGGCCGCGGCATCGAACAGGCACTGCGGGCCGCGCTCACGGACGCGGGGGTCGGCCCCTCGGACGTCGACCACGTCAACGCACACGGCACCTCGACGCCGATGAACGACGTGACAGAGGGGCGCATGCTCCGCCGGGTGCTCGGCACCCGGCCCGCGGTGACCTCGACCAAGGGCGTCACCGGGCACGCGCTGGCCGCCGCCGGTGCCCTGGAGGCCGCGTTCACCGCGCTCGCGATCGAGCACGGCAGCGTGCCGCCGACGGCCAACCTGCGGCGGCTCGACCCCGAGTTGGACATCGACGTGGTGAGCGGCGCGCCGAGGGACCTGCCGGTCGAGGTCGCGGTCAGCACCTCGCTCGGGTTCGGCGGGCACAACGCGGCCCTCGTCCTGACGGCCGCCTGACGCCGCGGGCCACCCGCGGCCACGGTCGGCAGGCCGGCCGACAGCCGGACAGCGCAGCCGTACACACAGCACAGCCGTACAGCCAGCACAGCCGTACAGCCGGACAGCACAGCCGGAGAGCCCAAGCCCGTCACCGGACAGGAGAACCAGCCATGGCAAGCGCCCTTCAGAAGATCCGTCTCGTCGCGCTCGACAGCGACGGCGTCCTGCTCAACGACACCTACAGCCCGGTGATCGAACGCTTCGTGACGCGGCACGGCGGCCGGTACACCGCCGCCGTCGAGCGCGGCGTGTGGGGGTCGCCGCAGCTGGCCGCCGGGCAGAACATGGCCCTCGCCTGCAAGCTGCCGTGGTCGGCCAAGGAGACCATCGCGGCCTTCTTCGAGGAGCGCGAGAAGTACCTCGAGGAGCACCCGGTGCGGGTGACCGCGGGCACCGGGGACCTCCTCGCCACGCTCCGCGACGCCGGGGTCCGGGTCGTCTGCTACGGCGGACGCAGCCGCGAGTACAGCTTCGACACCTACCTGGGCCACCTCGCCGACTACTTCGACGCGGAGATCCCCTACGTCGACGTCAACGACTTCCGCCCCGGAACCAAGGAGATCGTCCGGGACATCTTCCGCTACGACTACGACGAGGTGCTCTTCGTCGACGACATCAACCGCGTCGCGGAGGTCACCAAGGCGCTCGGCGCGGGCTTCCTCGGCGTGCCCGCGAGCATGCCGCACAACTTCCAGCGGGCCGAGATGGAGGCGACCGGCGTGCGCTACACGGTCGACGACATCCGGCAGATCGACCTGGAGCTGCTGGGGAAGATCGACCAGGAACTGGCCGCGGGAACCCTCTGGGCGGGCCGCGCCTGACGGTTCAGGGAAGCCGCCCCAGCCGGAACAGCCGGAACAGCCGGAACAGCCAACTCAGCACACCTGTCGGGGGAACAGTCATGGATCACCACACACCACCACCATCCGCCGCACCACCATCCGCCGCTCGCACCATCCGCCCCGCGGACCCGCGCTACCGCGAACTCGTCTCCGGAATGAACCAGCGATGGGTCGCCCGCCCCGATTACGTCACGCTCGTCTCCACTCCCCAGCAGACCCGCGACGCCGTGCAGGAGGCCGTCCGCGCCGGGAAGCGCGTCACGGTCCGCAGCGGCGGGCACTGCTACGAGGACTTCGTGTCCAACGGGGACGTGAAGGTCATCATCGACTTGCAGGAGATGAACCGCGTCTACTGGGACCCGGACCACGACGCGTTCGCCGTCGAGGCGGGCGCCACCCTGTGCGACCTCTACGAGAACCTGTACCTGCGCCACGGCGTGGTCCTTCCGGCCGGATTCTGCCACTCGGTCGGCGTCGGGGGGCATATCGCCGGAGGCGGTTTCGGTCTGCTGAGCCGACGCGACGGGCTGACCGTCGACCACCTCTACGCCGTCGAGGTCGTCACCGTGGACGCGGGCGGCCGGGCCTGCCTCGTCACCGCGACCCGCGAGCGCCGTGACCCGCGCCGCGAGCTGTGGTGGGCCCACACCGGCGGTGGCGGCGGCAACTTCGGCGTGGTCACCCGCTACTGGTTCCGCTCCCCCGAGGCCCGGGGCGGCGAGCCGGGCGACGCACTGCCCGAACCCCCGGCCGAGGTGCTGCTCAGCTCCGTCGCGCTGCCGTGGAGCGACCTCAGCGAGGAGGACTTCGCCCGCCTCGTCGGCAACCACGGAGCCTGGTACGAGGCCCACAGCGCCCCCGACTCCCCGTACACCGCGGTCGCCGGATACCTGATCATGAACCACCGGCAGGCCGGGAGCGTCGTCCTGATCACCCAGTCCGACGCGACCGTTCCGGATGCCGTCCGGCTGCACACCGACTACCTCGCCGCCCTGACCGACCGCGTCAAGGCGGCCCCGCAGCCCCTGCCCGAGCCGCGTCGGCTGCCGTGGCTGCGGGCGACGCGGATGCTCGGCACCAGCGTGTCGATGCTGAACGACACCACCCTGCGCGGGGACCACAAGTCCGCCTGCATGCGCCGGAGTTTCACCGACGAGCAGGTGGCGACGCTCTACCAGCACCTCACCACCACCGAGTACACCAACCGCAACGCCCAGGCGGTGCTGCACCCTTACGGCGGACGCATCGCGGCCGTCGACAACGCGGCGACGGCCAGCTCCCACCGGGAGACCGTCTTCAAGCTGCTGATCCAGACCTTCTGGACGGACCCGGCCCAGGACGCCCGGCACATCGCCTGGACCCGGGGGATCTACGGGGAGCTCTTCGCCGCCACCGGCGGGGTTCCGGTCCCTGACGACCGTACCGACGGGTGCTATGTGAACTATCCGGATACGGACATCGGCGACCCCCGGTTCAACACCTCGGAGGTGCCGTGGAGCGCGCTCTACTACAAGGACAACTACGCGCGCCTGCAGCGGGTCAAGGCCGCCTGGGACCCCCGCGACGTCTTCCGCCACGCCCAGTCCGTCGAACTCCCCGGGTGACGGCCGGCCGTGGCCGGAATTCCCGGTCCTCGCGGCAGGCGGGTCCGAAGAGAGCGGTCGGCGTTGCATACTCGGTGCCATGGGGGATACCGCACCGGGACACCTGACGCTCAGCGAGTTCTTGAAGGCCAAGCGAGCGGCGATCTCACCGACGGACGTGGGCCTGGTGAGCGCCGGGCGCTTCCGCCGCGTGCCGGGGCTGCGACGCGAGGAAGTGGCGCAGCTCGCCGGAGTGAGCGTCGACTACTACACGCGCCTGGAGCAGGGCCGGGCGCGGCAGGCGTCGGACGCCGTGCTCGCCGGGATCGCCCGCGCGCTGATGCTCGGCATGGCCGAACGCGAGTATCTGTACTCGATCGTGCAGACGCCGTGCCCGGGCACGGAGCAGTCCGAGGAGCACTCCGTCTCGCCGGAGACGCAGCTGCTCCTCGACAGCCTGGACCACGTGCCCGCGGTCGTGCTCGGCCGCTGCATGGACGTACTCGCCTGGAACGCGCTGGGAGCGGCGCTGTTCGTGGACTTCGCGCGGATCGTGCCGGAGCGCCGCAACCTCGCGCGGATGGTCTTCCTCGACCCCCGCATCCGGTCGCTCTACATGGACTGGGACGCCGTGGCGAGCAGCTTCGTCGCGCAGCTGCGCATGGACGCCCTCCGGTACGCGGACTCGCCGCGCCTCGACGCCCTGGTGCGGGAACTGTCCGAGGAGGACCCCGACTTCCGCCGCTGGTGGAACCTGCACGACGTGCAGGCCGTGACCTGCGGACGCAAGCGCATCGACCATCCGGTCGTCGGTGAACTCACCCTCGACTGGCAGGCCCTGCAGATCGCGTCGGCACCGGAGCAGGCCATCGTGGTGCACATGGCACCCCGAGGCTCCGAGACCTGGCAGCGCTTCGAACGCCTCGCCGCCTGGCAGGCCGCCCAGGTGTGAGCCCCGACGCATGCTTGGCCTGTGACCTCAACACCGGCGCCGTGCCGCTCCCCGGCGGGACGCTGCTGCGCACCGCCCGCTGGTTCGTGGGGCACTGCGTGGGGCCCCTGGGCCTGGGGACGGTGGCCGTCGTGCCGCTGCGGCACGTGCTGCACGTCGCGGACCTGACGGCGGACGAGTCCGCGGAACTCGGGCCGCTGCTGCGGCGCGTCAGCCGGGCCGTCACCTCCGTGATGGAGCCGGAGCAGGTGTACGTCTGTCTCTGGTCGCACGCCGGTGGGGTGCCCGGGCACATCCACTTCGTCGTGCAACCGGCACGCGCACGCGACCTGGCCGAGCACGACGCGTACGGCCCCGCGCTGCAAGTGGCGATGTTTCGGGCCGGCCGCGTTCCGGCCGAGGCGGAGGTGGCGGAGGTGTGCGACCGCTTGCGGAGCGTGCTGCGCTGACGCAGGGCGCGTGCTGCGGGAGCTCCGAGGGCTCATGTCGGCCGTGTTGCGAGGCGTTCGGTCAGGAAGGTGATGATCTCGTCGCGGGCCCGCACGGTGGGATGGCCCTCCTGGTCGACGAGATGGGCCGTGACGACGCTGTGGGGGCAGGCGACGACATCGCGGAAGAACGGCGGGGGAGCGGTGTTCGCCGCCTCGTCGGGCAGGACGCGGCCGTCGAAGGCGTCGCCGAGGAGCGCGCGGTAGGCCGCGAAGCGCCGGCCCGTGCACCAGGTGTCGTTGGCGTAGCGGTAGGCGAGCACGGTCAGCCCGTCGCGCTTGACGCGTGCGGCCACGGCGGCGGCGTCCTCGTCGCCGATCTCCAGGCCGCCGGGGTCGTCCAGCGGAAGGGACGGATGGTTGACCACGGGGGCGATGACAGCGGGTTCGAGGGCCATGGTGAGGGCGAAGTTGCCGGTGAAGCACAGGCCGACGGCGCCGACGCCGGGGCCGCCGCACTCGGAGTGCGCCACCCGGGCGAGGCCGCGCAGCCACGCGGTGACGGGGCTCGTGCCGCCACCGGCGAACGCCCGGAACTCGGCGCTGACACAGGCACGGCGGGCGATGGCCTCGCCCCCTTCGGCGGTCGGGTAGGCCCCGTCGACGCCGAAGAGCGAGGGCAGGTACACGGTCAGGCCGGCATCGCGCAGCCACCGCGCGAAGCGCGCGACGTCGGGGCTGATCCCCGGCATCTCGGGCATGAGCACGACGGCCGGGCCCGACCCGGCGACGTACACGGTCTTGCTGATGTCATCGATGCTGACGACTCTCCGCGAGAAGTCGTCCAAAGGGTCGTCGCGCTGCGCTCGCTTCGTGGTCACGACCGAGATGATGACCCGCGGCCGTCGTCACGGAGAAGCGGCGGCATCGCCATCAATCGCGGTAATATCGCCAGCCTTTCACCGGGTGCCGGAGGAGCCGTATGAGTCCGCTGCGCGTGGGTGTGCTTGCCTATCCCGGCTGCTTCGCGTCGGAGGTGTTCGGCGTTCCCGACCTCCTGGCCATGGCCACGCACGTCGCCGCCGCGCAGGGGGCGAGCGAGCCGTCGTACGAGGTGTCGGTCGTCTCGCCCCGGCGGCGGGTGGCCGCGTCCGGCGGCTTTCGCATCGACGTGTCGGCGGTGCGGCCCGTGGACGTCCTGATCGTGCCCGGCTTCGAGCTGTCGCCCGCGCTCGATCTGGACGCGACACTCAGGGGCCTGGCGCCGGAAGTGGCATCGATCCGGGCGCAGGCCGCCTCAGGGACCGCTGTCGTGTCGATCTGCGTCGGCGCTTTCCTGGTCGCGGAGGCCGGTCTGCTCGACGGCCGCGCGGCGACGACGTCCTGGCTGTTCGCGGACCGGTTCGCCCAGCGCTACGCCGCTGTGCGGCTGCGCCCGGAGAGCCTGGTCGTGACCGACCGCGGCGTGACGACCACCGCGGCCTTCAGCGCGATGTACGACTTCGCGCTGCAGTTCGTCCGCGAGCACGACGGCCCGGACGTCGCCCGCAGCACCGCGCGCATCGCGCTCGTCGACGACGCGCGTTCCACGCAGGCCCCCTATGTGGAGGCGGGGCTTCTGCCCGCCGTGGGGCGGGGGTTCGCCATCGGCGTCAAGCGATGGCTCGACCAGAACCTCGCGGCCCGCTACGACCTGCCCGCTCTCGCCCGGGCCTTTCAGGTGAGTACGCGGACCATGCTCCGTCGCTTCGGTGACGAATCCGGTCAGACGCCGCTCGCGTATCTGCAGACCGCCCGGGTGCGCCGGGCCAGACATCTGCTGGAGACGACCGACAGGAGCGTCGCGGCCATCGCCGCCGACGTCGGGTACCGCGACACCGGGACGTTCAGCGGCCTCTTCGCCCGGCACACGGGCCGACGGCCGCGGGAGTACCGCGCGCTGTTCCGCCGTCAGGAGGGCGCCGGGGCCGACGTGGCCTGCGCGAGCAGGCCGTCGACGAACGTGCGCAGCCCCTGGGGGTAGATGTCCTGTGCGGCCAGGGCCGCCCATTGGTGGCTGACGGCCGCCAGGTGGGGCACCCGTGACGCGTCGAAGGACTCGCGGAAGGCGGGGACTTCGCGGTCGACGCCCCGGTGGGGCGACCGGGCGCGGACGAGGATCTCGCCGACGGAGTAGTACCAGAGGCTGCGGAAGATGTGGACGGTCTGCGCGGGGGTGCAGCCGTACTCCTCGGCCGCGGCCAGGATGACTTCGACCATCCACAGCGCCGACTCGTCGAGCAGGCCGATGAATCCGTCGGCCGTGACGACCTCCGCGACCCAGGGCCAGGCCGCGAGCGCGTCGTGCGCCGCCAGGGCCGCCACGACGATGCGGTCGCGCGGGTCGGCGGGCAGCTCGGGGCGCTCGATCTCGGCCAGGTAGTGGTTGAGTAGGAGGACCAGCAGGTCGTCCTTGTTCCGGATGTGGTGGTACAGGGTCGTCGCCCCGATGCCCAGCTCGGCGGCGAGCCGACGGATGGTCAGCTTCTCCCAGCCGTCCGTGTCGATGAGGCGGCGCGCCGCCGCCAGGATCTCGGCGCGGGAGGTCACGGGCGGCCTGCCGGTGCGGCCGCGCGAAGCAGGGGCTCGGGACATGGCCCCATCATGCCCTCCCGCCGATCTGAGGGACGCAACCGGTATCGGTCCGTCCGCTCCGGTCCAGCTGTGCGCGCTCGACAGCCGATGACCTCGCTGCTACTTTCGGAACGCGTTCCGAAAGTCGATGGGCGGCGCCCAGGACGGAGTACGTGATGTCGAACAGAGCCCATGGGGCGGGGAGTTCCGGCGCGATGCCAGGGAGTTCGGGGCTCACCCTCGCCGTGGTGGCCGTCGTGCAGTTCATGGTGTCCCTCGACCTGTCGGTCGTGAACGTCGGACTCCCGCAGATCGCTGCCGGCCTCGGCTTCGGCGAGGTGGGCCTGACCTGGGTGATCCACGCCTACGCCCTCACCTTCGGCGGGCTGCTCCTGCTCGGCGGCAAGGCCGCCGACCGGTACGGCCGCAAGCGGGTCCTGCTGCTCGGGCTCGGCCTCTTCGGCCTGGCCTCGCTCGTCGGCGGCTTCGCCCAGGAGCCCGGCCACCTGGTCGCGGCCCGCGCCGCCCAGGGCATCGGCGCCGCCGCGCTGGCTCCGGCCGCCCTCGCCCTGCTGACCTCGACGTTCCCCACAGGCAGAGCGCGCGTCCGGGCCTTCGGCGTGTGGAGCGCGACGAACGCCGCCGGAGGCGCCCTCGGCGTCCTCATAGGCGGCCTGCTCACCGAGTACGCCGACTGGCGCTGGGTGATGTTCGTGAACGTACCGATGGCCGCCCTCGCCTTCGCCCTGGCCTGGCGCGGGGTCGCCGCCGCCGCGCCGACCGCGCGCGAGGGCCGCCCCGACGTGCTCGGTGCCGTCCTGGTCACGGCGGGCATGACGCTCCTGGTGTTCGGCGTCGTCCGCACCGATCAGCACGCGTGGACCTCGCCGGTCACCCTGACGACCCTGGCGGCCGCCGCGGCGCTGCTTGCCGCGTTCGTGTACGTCGAGCGGACCACCACCCGCGACCCCCTGGTCCGGCTCGGCCTGTTCGCCAACCGGTCGGTCGCCGCCGCGAACGCGTACAACCTGCTGGTCGGCGCCGCCATGGCCGCGTCCTTCTACTTCGCGTCCCTCTACCTCCAGCGCGTCCTCGGCACCGGACCGGCGCTGACCGGACTCATGTTCCTGCCGCTCGCCCTCGCCGTGGTCGCCGGATCCGTGCTCGCCGTCACACTCGGCTACCGGCTCGCGCCCCGGACCCTCCTCGCCGCCGGCGGACTCCTGACCGCGACCGGCCTCGCCTGGTTCGGCCGGATCAGCACCGACGGCTCCTTCGCCGCCGACATCCTGGGCCCCTCGCTCGTCACCGGCTTCGGCTTCGGGCTCTGCCTCGGCCCCGTCGTCTCCCTCGCCACCGCAGGCGTCGCGCCCCGCGAGACCGGCACCGCGTCGGGGCTGCTCAGCAGCTCACGTCAGATCGGCGCGTCACTCGGCCTCGCCGCCCTCGGCTCCGCGGCCCACCACCGCACCGGCGACACCGTCACGCCCGAGTCCCTCAACGACGGATACGCGCTCGGCCTGACCCTCGGCGCCACGCTCCTGGCCGCCGCGGTCCTCGTCGCCCTCGTCGTCCTGCGCCGCACCGCTCCACCGGTCCAAGCCGAGCCGACCGACGACCGCGACCTGGTCGCCGCCGGGGAGGCAGGACGATGACCACCGACCTCGCGGGGCCGCTGCGCCCCTACGCCGGGAGCTTCGCCGCCGTCGTGATCCTTCAGATCGTCGGCGCCGTCGCGGGCCTCACACCGCTCCTCGCGGTCGTCGAGCTGGGGCGTGCGCTGCTGTCGCCCGGGCCGGTCGACCACGGCCACGTCTGGATCGTCGTGAGCGCGGGCGCGGTCGGCCTGTTCGTCCGCCTGCTGTTCACGGCGGCGTCGTCCGGGATCGGGCACGTGCTCGACGGCCAGGTGCAGCTGTCGTTCCGCCGACGGCTTGCGGCGCGCCTCGGCCGCGTACCGATCGGCTGGTTCTCGCGGCGCCGGACCGGCGAACTGGCCAAGGTGGTGGGGGACGACGTGAGCGCCGTGCACCCGTTCATCGCCCACACCCCCGGAGAGCTCGTCTCCGCGTTCGTGGTCCCGCTGGTGTCGCTGCTCTATCTGTTCACCGTCGACTGGCGGCTCACCCTGATCACGCTGGCGCCCGTGGTGCTCGCCGTGGCCCTCGTCCCGCTGATGATGACCCCGGCCCGGCTGCGCGAGCAGCGGAACTTCGACGCGGCCATGGGGCGGATCGCCGACTCCGCCGTCGAGTTCGTCCAGGGCATCGCGGTGGTCAAGGCGTTCGGCGGCGGCGAGCGCGCCCACCGCGCCTTCCGCACGGCCACCGATGACTTCGTCAGCGTCTTCAACCGGATGGTGCGCGGCCTCTCCGGGGTCGCCGCCGGGATGCAACTCGTCCTTTCGCCGCCGTTCGTGCTCCTCGTCGTACTGACCGGCGGCACGGCCCTGATCACGGCCGACGGCATGGCCCCGGCCGACCTGCTGCCCTTCCTGCTCCTCGGCCTCGGTCTGACCGCTCCGGTCGCCGCGCTCGGCCACGGCTTCGACGACCTGCAGGCCGCCCGGCGCGCGGTCGGCCGGATCCGCGACGTCCTCGCGGTGCCGCCGCTGCCGGAGCCCGCCCACCCTGTCGCACCCCAGGGCCACCGGGTGGAGCTGCGCGGCGTCCGCTTCGGATACGACGCAGACCACGAGGTGCTGCGCGGGATCGACCTGGTCCTCGAACCCGGCACGGTCACCGCGGTCGTGGGGCCCTCGGGCAGCGGCAAGTCCACGCTGGTCCAACTCCTGCCGCGGTTCTTCGACCCGACCCGCGGCTCGGTCACCCTCGGCGGTGTCGACCTGCGCGAGCTCGCAAGCCACGAGCTCTACCGCAGGGTCTCCTTCGTCTTCCAGGACGTGCGCCTGCTGCGCGCGTCGGTCGCGGACAACATCGCGCTCGCGGTGCCCCATGCCGACCTCGACGACGTGGTGCGCGCCGCCCGTCAGGCGCACATCCACGAGCGCATCCTCGAACTGCCGCGCGGATACGAAACGGTGCTCTACGAAGAGGCCGCACTGTCGGGCGGCGAAGCACAGCGGATCTCGCTCGCACGCGCCCTGCTCGCCGACACACCCGTCCTCGTGCTCGACGAGGCGACCGCCTTCGCCGACCCGCAGACCGAACAGGCGGTACGCCGGGCCCTGGCGACCCCGGCAGGCGACCGCACCGTCCTGGTCATCGCCCACCGCCTGGAGACGATCATGGACGCGGACACCGTCGTGATGCTGGACAACGGGTCGATCGCGGAGCGCGGCACGCCCGCCGAACTGCTTGCGCGGAACGGGAAGTTCGCCGCGTTCTGGCAGTCCTACCGGTCGTCCCACCGACCGGCGCCCACCGACGCGACCGAAGCCCGCGATGGCGTACCGCGCGGCGCCCGACACGACGTACTCGACGTACGAGAAGGAGACGAGCCCCGATGATCCGCATGCTGCTCCGCGTGCTCGGCCACGAGTACGGCAAGCCGGTGCGCCGCACCGTGGCCCTGATGACGACGACCGCAGTGGCCGAGGGCCTGTCCTACGCACTGCTAGTCCCGGTGCTGCGCGCGCTGTTCGGCAGCACTCCCGGTGACGCGTGGCCCTGGCTGAGCGCGTTCGGGGCCGCGGTCGCGGTCTACGGGGTGCTGCGCTACGCCGGTGATCTGTCCGGGTTCCGCGTCGGGACCACGTTGCTGCGGGGCATGTACCACCGCCTCGGCGATCATCTGGCCCGGCTGCCCATCGGCTGGTACAGCGCGGGCCGGGTCGGGGAGGTGTCCGTCCTGGCGAGCCGCGGCGTCCTGCGGGCGATGAGCGTGCTCGCGCATCTCCTGGCACCGTTCATCTCCGCCTGCGTGACCCCCCTGACGATCGTGGTGGTGATGCTGGCCTTCACCTGGCAGCTGGGCCTTGCCGCGCTGCTCGCCGTGCCCGTCGTGGCGGCGATCCAGATCTGGACCGGACGCTCGACGGCCGCCGCCGACGCCGAGCGCGTCGCACGCGACCAGGAGGCCACCGGGCGCGTCATCGAGTATCTCCAGGCCCAGCCGGTGCTGCGAGCGGGCGGCCGGACCGGTGAGCGCTTCCGGGCCCTCGACGACTCACTGGGTGAACTCCAGCGTGCGTCCCGCCGGTCCACGCTGTCCGCGCTGCCCGGCGTGCTGGGCCTGGCACTCACGGTGCAGGCGATGTTCACCGGGCTGCTCGTCCTGGGCGCCCATCTCGCGCTCGGCGGGAGCGTCGGTACGGCGGAGGTCCTGGCGGTCCTGGTCCTCGCCGCACGCTGCGCGGACCCGCTGCTCTCGCTGGCGGAGATGGGCGGCCAACTGCGCGCCGCGCGTACCGAACTGGCGCGCCTCGACGCGGTGTTGAGCACCGAACCGCTGCCGGAGGCGCGCGAGCCGATCCGGCCCTCGGGCCATGACCTGGAGTTCGAGTCCGTCGCCTTCCAGCACGGGGATCGGGCGGTGATCCGTGACGTGTCGCTGACCGTGCCGGAAGGGCAGCGGCTCGCCGTCGTCGGCCCGTCGGGTGCGGGCAAGAGCACGCTGCTGCAGTTGCTCGCGCGGTTCTACGACGTCGACGCGGGCGTGGTGCGCGTGGGCGGTGCGGACGTGCGCGCCATCATCACGGAGGTGCTGATGGCGCGGATCGCCATCGTCTTCCAGGACGTGTATCTCTTCGCGGGCACCATCGAGGAGAACATACGCATCGGCCGTCCCGGCGCCGACGACGCCGCAGTGCGGGCGGCGGCCACCGCGGCACGCCTCGACGAGGTGATCGAACGGCTGCCCGGCGGCTGGGACACGCACGTCGGCGAGGGCGGGGCGCTCCTTTCGGGCGGCGAACGCCAGCGTGTCTCGATCGCCCGGGCCTTGCTGAAGGACGCCCCCATCGTGCTCCTCGACGAGGTGACCTCCGCCCTGGACCCGGTGAACGAGGCGGCCGTCCACGAGGGCATCGAACGTCTGATGGCGGGCCGGACGGTGGTGATGGTCGCGCACCGGATGCGGACCGTCCAGCGCGCCGACCGCATCGTCTTTCTCGACGACGGCCGCATCGTGGAGGAGGGCGACCACGACGGACTGCTGCGCCGCGGTGGCCGCTACGCCGACTTCTGGAGTGCGGCCCTGGTGCCTGCGGCGGCTGCGGGGAACGCGGCCGCGGCGACTGCGGCTACTTCTTGGCGGGGCCCGAGCGCCGTCGCCCCGTTGCGCGGCGGGGCATGACGCACCAGAGGGCCAGCGCGCCGACGGCAAGCCCGGCCCCGATGGCTGCCCACACCGTGGGGTTCTCCTCCACCCACATCCGCCGGTCGGACGGCATGCCGATGGAGCCGAAGAGGCGGCCGTTCCGACCGGGGACCAGACAGGCGAGCGCGAGGAACGCGACGCTGCCGAGGGCGGTCGCGACGACGCAGCGCACCGGCTGCCGGTGCCTCAGCGCGGAGGAAGCCAGTGCCCAGCAGCAGAGGATGCCGCTGCCGCAGAACGCCCCGAAGGCGTACCCGGCGCCCGGTCCGAGCCCCGCCGCCCACCGCCACAGCGGATCCCCCACGAAGGCCGAGGCGACTCCGGCGAGGACGATGAGCCAGGCCAGCTTCGTGGTGTGCCGCTCGGACATTCTGGCTATGAAGGACATCTCGGCAAGGCTACGGCATGCGGTATGAGGCCTGTGGTTCGGGTGATACGAGGCCTGTGGTTCGCGTGTACGGGGGATGGGCGAAGCTGTGCGCATGGAGTTCTTCTGCTACCACCGCGACCGGCCCGGCTCCCTCCCCTTGCGCGAGGAACTGCGGGAAGAGCACTGGTCCTACATGGACCGCTACGCGGCGGAGCTGATCGCCCGCGGCCCGACCTTCGCGAGCGACGGCGATACGCCCAGCGGCAGCCTCCACATCGTCGACCTGCCGGACCCCGCGGCCGCCCGCGCGTTCGCCTTCGACGAGCCCAACTACCAGGCCGGCGTGTACCGGGACGTACTGCTGCGCCGGTGGCGCAACACGCTGGGGCGCACCATGTGGGACTTCCCCGGCGGCGCGACCGGCGGCAATCGGTACCTGGTCCTGGGCCTGGGCCCGGAGCCGGACTCGGGCGGGGGCTCGGGAGGGGCCGCCGTATCCAGCCAGGTGCCGCCCGACCGGGACGACCTGATCGCGTACGGGCCCCTGCTCTCCGACGACGGCGCCACCTGGCTGGGTACGGCGGCACTGGTCCAGGCCCCGGACGCGGAGGCGGCACGCACTGTGCTGGCCCCGGGCCGGTACGCGGACACGGAGGTGCACGACTGGGAGTTCGGCGGGCGCCGGTGACGGGCCGAGGACCCACCCTGCCGACAGCCCCGCCCCGTGGAGCGGGAGCCCGGGATCAGCTGGCCAAAAGGGTGTACGTAAAGTAGCCGCATGTCCGAGGACTCCCCCCTGATACGAAGCCTGCGCACCGCCGTTGACGCGGCGCCCGCCGACGTGCCGCTCCGCCTGCACTTGGCCGAGTTGCTGCTTGACGCGGGCCGGCAGGACGCCGCGGTCGCGGAGGCCGCCGTCGCGCTGCAGCACGCACCGGGGGACGGGCAGGCCCGAGCACTGATGGCCCGGGCCATGGGCGCGCCCGCGCCTGCGGCTGCGGAGGGTTCTGCGAACCGAGAGGGTTCTGCGAACCAAGAGGGTTCTGCGGACCAATCCGCCCAACTTGGCCAACCCGACCAACCCGCCCAGCCCGAACCCCGCACCGACACCCCCGAGTCGCGCACCACGCACCCCGAACCCCGCACCGGATTCGACTGGCGTGCCGCCGCCGACCAGGTCGGCGACGTGGTCCCGCCCCGCTTCGTCGAGGCCCCGCTCACCGCCGACGGCAGCGGCGACCCCGACGACGCGTCCGCCTGGGACGTCGACACCCCCGGCGCGGTGCGGCTCGCCGACGTCGGCGGGATGCGGGAGGTCAAGGAGCGCCTGGAGGCGGCGTTCCTCGCGCCCATGCGCAACCCCGAGCTGCGCAGGCTGTACGGCAAGAGCCTGCGCGGCGGCCTCCTCCTGTACGGGCCGCCGGGCTGCGGCAAGACCTTCATCGCCCGCGCGATCGCCGGTGAACTGGGCGCGGGCTTCCTTTCGGTGTCGGTCAACGACGTCCTCGACATGTGGATCGGCAACTCCGAGCGCAACATGCACGAGATCTTCAAGACCGCCCGCCGCCAGGCCCCCTGCGTCGTCTTCCTCGACGAGCTCGACGCGCTCGGCGCCAAGCGCAGCCGCACCCAGCACAGCGGCCTGCGCAACACCGTCAACCAGCTCCTGACCGAGCTGGACGGCATCGACTCCGCCGCCAACGAGGGCGTGTTCGTGCTCGCCGCCACCAACGCGCCCTGGGACGTGGACATCGCGCTGCGCCGACCGGGACGCCTGGACCGCACCCTGCTCGTGCTGCCGCCCGACGCCCCGGCCCGCGACGCGATCCTCCGCTACCACCTGCGGGAACGCCCCGTCGAGAACGTCGACGTGGCCAAGCTCGTCAAGGCCACGGACGGCCTGTCCGGCGCCGACCTGGCCCACCTGTGCGAGGCGGCGGCCGAGAGCGCCCTGCTCGACTCGGCGCGCACCGGAACGGTCCGCATGATCAACATGACGGACCTGCTGCACGCCGCACGGCAGATCGTGCCCTCGACCGAGCCGTGGTTCGCCGCCGCGCGCAACGTCGCCATGTACGCGAACGAGGGCGGCGTGTACGACGATCTGATCGCCTATCTGAAGAAGAAGCGGAAGCTGTGAGCACGCTGCACCCGACCGTCGAACAGGCCCAGGCCCTGATCGAACTCGACCGCTACGACCAGGCCCTGGCCCTCCTCGGCCGTCGTGTCGCCGAGGCTCCCGACGACGTACGCGCCTGGGTCAAGATCGGCTACTGCCACCTCAACACGGAGCAGCTCGCCCGGGCGGGGGAGGCGGCCGACGAGGCGCTCAAGCTGGCCCCCGAGGACTACGGCGCGCTCATGCTGCGCGCCCAGGTGATGGTGCGCGACAACGGCTGGCTCAAGGTCGAGCCCGTCCTGCGGGAGGCGATCCGTGTCGCCCCGTACGACTCGTACCCCCGTGCCATGCTCGCGGACGCCGTGTGGCGGCGCGCGCTCGTCGACTTCGCCAACGCGACCGGCGCCAAGCGGCTCAGCAACAGCGACATCGACGGCGTCTCGCGCGAGGCGGCCGACCTGGTCATGGAGGCGCTGCGGCTCGGGCCCGAGGACGTCTACGCGCACGAGGTCGCCCAGCGCATCGCCAGCGCCGCGGGCAACGGCACGGTCGCCGACCAGCTCGACGAAGCCATCCTCCGCATCAACCCCCAGCACGGCGAAGCCCTCGCCCGCCAGACGCACAAGGCCGCCGAAGCGCCGGGCGTGGGCGCCACCCAGGCCGCGGAGCTGTACGCGGACGCCCTCGCCGCGGAGCCCAACTCCCGCTCCATGCAGGAGCAGCTCGACCACGCCACCTACCGCCTGCTGCGCGGCACCCGGTGGCTGGCCGTGCTCTGCGTGCTTCTGGCGGGCGCCATGATCGACCTGTTCCCCTCGGACGACCGGCCCGCCACGGAGCTGCCCGTTCCGCTCGCCCAGCGTCTGTGGATCCTTGTGGTCATGGCGGTGATCTGGGCCTTCGGTGCCTGGCGCCGCTATCGCAGGCTCCGCGCGGGCGTCCAGCTCAACGTCCAGTCCCTGATCCGCCGCGGCCGCTGGGCCCGCGTCGTCCTGGCCCAGGCGGGGTGGGCGATGCTGTGCGCCGTGCTGATCGCCGAGGTCCCCTGGACGGACCGGTCGGCGCCGGTGTTCATCTTCTGGGCGGGGCTCGCGCCCACGGCGGCCACGATCTGGTTCGACAGGAAGAAGACCCGCTGAGCGAACACCCGCCAAAGGGTGTCCCGTTGGCGGTGGCGGGCGCGTCCGTCGTGGAGCTCCGCTGCTATCCGTTGGAGTCGGCCCGGACGGTGAACGGTTCGCCCGCGTGGATGATCGCGTCGAGCATGGTGTGGGCGGCCCGGAGCTCTTCGATGGAGCGGCTCAGGCGCTCGCGTTCGTGCGTGAGCTCCTGGGCCATTTCCTCACAGGTCGGCGCCAGGATGGCGCCCTCGTCGGCCATGCAGGGCAGTACCTCCCGGATCAGGTCGGTATTCAGCCCGGCCGTGAGCAGGATCCGGATCCGGCGCACGGTGGCCACGTCGGATTCGGCGAACTCGCGGTAGCCGCTGGCCCGTCGCTGCGGTCGCAGCAGCCCCTGCTCCTCGTAGTACCGAAGACCTCTGGTGCTGACGCCGGTGCGCCGCGACAGCTCGCCGATGAACATGTGGCTCCCGACACAGAAGTTTGACTCTGACGTCAACGTCAAGCTTTAGCGTAACCGCCATGACAACGAACCACAGCACCCACCGCTCTTCAGCCGTCGCCCCGAAGCCCCTGGAAGGCAAGAAGGCCGTCGTCACCGGCGGCACCGTCGGCATGGGCCGAGCCATCGTCCAGGCCCTGACCGACCGCGGCGCCGAAGTGCTGTACACGGGGCGCAGCGATCAGCGACTCGCCGAGGCCCAGGCGGCACTTGGCACCCCGCTGGCCCACCCGGTGCGCTCCGACGCCACGGATGCCCGTGCCATCGCCGCCCTCGGCGACGAGGTCGCCGACCGCCTCGGCGGCATCGACTACCTGTTCGTCAATCAGGGCATCGCCGAGTTCCAGACGCTCGAAGAGGTCACCGAGGAATCGTGGGACCGCATTTTCGACGTCAATGCCAAGGGCGCCTTCTTCACGGTGCAACGGCTGGCGCCGTTGCTGTCCGAGGGCGGCTCGATCGTGTTCACCACCGTCTCCAACGACCAGATCTTCCCCGGTCTCAGCGCCTACTCGGGAGCGAAGGAGGCCGTCGCCGCCTTCGCCAAGGTGCTCGCCGCCGAGCTGCTGCCCCGCAGGATCCGCGTCAACGCGATCGCCCCGGGCTTCATCCTCACTCCCACCATGGGCGTCGCCGAACTGACCGAGGAGCAGCGCGCCGAGTTCATCGAACAGGGCAACGCCTCGACGCCGATGGGCCGCGGTGGCACCGTGGACGAGATCGCGGCCGCCGCCCTGTACTTGGCCGTCGAAGCCACCTTCACCACTGGCGTGGAACTGCCCGTGGACGGCGGGTTCGGCCAGGGCATCGGCGCATGACGGACCGCGCCCGCTAAGCGAGCCCGGATCGAATCCGCTGCGCAGAAGCGAACTTACGCAGACGGCAACCTGTCCTCCGCGTGGTGGGGCGCGTCTCCCGGGGCGCGTCTCACCGCCAGGCGCCCGACGGCCAAGCAGGCAGGTCGCCGAGTTCCCCAACCTGACCTAGGAGGAAGGCCCCTCCCAGGTCAGGACATCCCGGACCGGTCGGGGTCCGACCCCTTGCGCGATTGACGCGAGCATGCCACGTTCCTGCTCGGTACGTCCCACACGTACCGCGGTACGTCACACGTCACCGGCAAAGGAGCCCCCCCACATGAGACGCACCACTTGTGCGCGCCTCGGCCTGTCCGCCCTGCTCGTCACCGGATCCCTCGCCCTGGGCGTCACCCCCGCAGGCGCGCAGGGTGAACCGGCCCCCGCTCCGTCCCGTATCAACGCCCTCAACGCCCAGGTCGAGCGGCAGCTCGGCGCCGACAGCGCCGGCACCTACCTCGACCGGACGACCGGGAAGCTCGTCGTCACCGTCACCAGCGACTCCGCCGCCGAACGCGTCCGCGCGACCGGCGCCACCCCCAAGCGGGTGCAGCGCAGCGCGGCCCAACTCGACGCGGCCATGGAGACGTTGGAGTCCCGCGCCAAGATCACCGGCACCTCCTGGGGCGTCGACCCGCGGAGCAACCGCATAGCCGTGCAGGCCGACAGGTCGGTCTCGGCCCGCGACCTGGCCCGGCTGCGCCGCGTCGCCGCGTCCCTCGACGGGGCCGTACACGTCAGCCGTGTGCCCGGCACCTTCCACCGCGAGGTCGCGGGCGGCGACGCCATCTACGGCGGCGGCTCGCGCTGCTCGGCCGCCTTCAACGTCTCCAAGGGCTCCACCCGGTACTTCGTCACGGCGGGGCACTGCACCAACCTCAGCGCCAACTGGTCGGCCACGTCCGGCGGCTCCGCCGTCGGGGTGCGCGAGGGCACGAGCTTCCCGACCAACGACTACGGCATCGTCCGCTACACCAACGGCTCGTCCCCCGCCGGCAACGTCAACCTCTACAACGGCAGCTACCAGGAGATCTCGTCCGCGGCCGACGCCGTCGTGGGCCAGCAGATCCGGAAGAGCGGCTCCACCACCAAGGTGACCAGCGGCTCGGTGACCGCGGTCAACGTCACCGTCAACTACGGCGACGGCCCCGTCTACGGCATGGTCCGCACCACCGCCTGCTCCGCCGGCGGCGACAGCGGCGGCGCCCACTTCGCGGGCACGGTCGCCCTCGGCATCCACTCCGGCAGCTCGGGCTGCACGGGCACCAACGGCTCCGCCATCCACCAGCCGGTGCGCGAGGCGCTGGCCGCGTACGGCGTCAGCGTGTACTGACGCACTGACGCGCGGACGGCCTGCCGCCCGGAAGGGGCGGCGGGCCGTCATGCCGTAGGCGGCGGGTCTCAGCCGTCGAGCAGGGCGCGCGTCCACAACTCCGCACGCCGCTCGATGTAATCGGTGTCGTTGCGCCAGGTGTCGCCGTGGCCCTCGGCCCAGAGGGTCGCCCAGGGCTGGTTGCCCAGGGCGGTCTGGTCGCGCAGGAAGTCGTGCATGGCGCGGGTGCGGCGCCCGAGGAGGGGCACCAGGTCACGCCGTTCGCCCTCGTCGAGTCCGTAGGCGTCGGCGAAGGCCCGCATGCGGGCCGGGGCGTCGCCGCGCTGCCAGTCGGGATCGGCGGACAGCGGGATGAAGCCGTGCAGGGCGTAGGCGACATCCCAGAGGCGGGTGCCGGGCGCGGCCACGTCCCAGTCGATGAAGGCCCACTCGTCCTCGCCGCCGACCACGAGGTTCCACGGCGCGAGATCGTGGTGGGCGATGATGTCGGCGCCGTCGGCGGGCATGAGCACTTGCCACTGCGCGTCGGGCGGTGGCGTGAAGCCCTGCACGGCATCGTGGAAGTCCCTGATCAGCCGCGCCACGCGGGCGAGCCGCGGCAGCGGCTCCAGGTCGGCGAACCGGTCGGGCCAGACCATGTCGCCCGGCATGAACGTCAGCACCTCCCGGCCCTGGTCGTCGATGCCGAGGGGGCGCGGGGCGGCCGTGAAGCCCGTCTCGTGAAGGTGGGTCAGCAACGCGTGCACGGCCGGCGTCCACGGCCCCGCCGGGCGGCGGACGGTATCGCCGACCCGGACGACACCGGAGCTCACGTTCCCGCCCGACAGCGGCTGCTCTTCCTCATGCTGCATGCGGCCAGTGTGGCCCGCGATGATCAAGAGTCCTAGCGAATATCCGAGGTGCCCCAGCCGTGCTGGAGGACATCGACCGGGACAACACCCCCGCGCGACGGCGCCGACCCCGCCCGGGCCCTCCCTCCGTACGGAACCCGGACCGCACGCGTGGATACGCTCAGCCCATGCTTTTTGAGACGCCCCGTCTTCACCTGCGCCGCGGGTGATCCCGGGCGGCCCGGCTGGTTCCAGTACGTGATCGAGCGCAGGACCGCCCCGGGCTTGATCGGCGACGTGGCGGTGTGTCCGCACGGCAACGGGATGCAGGCCGACCTCGGCTTCACCCTCGCGCCCCCGCGTCGTGACGGAGCGTCAGGCAAGCAGGTCGATCCGTTGCCCGATGCCGAGCCGCTCCGCCTGCCGATAGGCGGCCCAGGCCAGGGCGAGGTCCTGCCAGGGGAGGCCCACGGGAGCGTAGACGGAGCGGGCCTCGGCGCTGGTGCGCCCCGGATGGTCGCCGCGCAGGACGTCTCCGAGGGTGGCATCGGCGGCTGAGGCCGGGAGGTGGGCTGCCGCCAGGGCGCCCATGTCCGCGGCCAGTTCCCGGTCGTCGACGACGAGCAGCGCGGAGGCGAGGAGGTCGGCGGCCAGCTCCTGCTTGCCCGGCTCATCGGCTCCCAGGCTGGTGAAGTGCTGGCCGGGCCGGGTGTCCGCGCGGCGGAGCAGGGGGGTGCGGGCCCAGGTGGCCAACAGGACGGTGTCGGCCGCCGAGGCGACCGCCCGCGCGGACGGCAGTGCGCGGCCGCCGTGGCGGGACGCGAAGTCGGCGGCGCGGTCGGGATCCGTGTCATGGACGACGAGTTCACGGTGGCGCCGCAGGGTGCGCAGGCCGCGCACCATCAGCTCGGCCTGCGCGCCCGCCCCGATCACCCCGAGCACCGCGTCGCCCGCGGGGGAGGGGACGGCGAGGAGGTGCGTGCCGAGCGCCGCGGCAAGACCCGTGCGCCACGCCGTGACAGTGGCGGAGTCCAGCAGGGCCAGGAGCTCGCCGTCCCGGCCGCTGTGCAGACAGATCACTCCGCGCAGAGCCGGCCGTGCTCCGGGGAACTTGGCGTTGACCTTCACCGTGTACGCCTCGACGCCGGGCAGCACTCCGGGGATGAGCGCCGTGGCCGTACCCGGGAACGGCAGGTCGGTCCGCACCCGTTGCCCCGCCACCTCGGACGCCGCGCTGCGGAAGCCGTCGCTCAGCGCGGCGATGCAGGAGGCGGGATCGAGCACGGCGTGCAGGTCGCTTCGCGCCAGTATGCGGGTCACCCGGTCATGATCCATGCGGCGGGCGCGAAAACGTACCCCCGTCGTGCCGCCGCAGCAGCAGGCTCCCCAGCGCGGTACGCCGGTGCAGCACCGCCCGCCCGGCGCGGACCGTGGAGATCAGGCCGCCGCCGCGCAGCGCGGCGGTGTGGGCGGAGACGGTGGCGTTGCTGATGCCGAGTCGGCGGGCGAGACCGCTGGTGGTGTGCTCGTCGGCGAGCAGCAGCAGGATGTCCAGGCGGGTCCTGCCGAGCACGCGGGCCAGCGCGTCGTCCGCGCCGCCCGCCGCCGCGTCGGGTGCGGGCGGCAGGCCCGTACCGGCCGGGTACGTCAGGAACGCGGGGCTGTCGGGAAGGTCCGCGACGAGGGGGTGGCCGGTCCAGTGGAACGTGGGCTGGAGCACCAGACCACGCCCGCCAAGCACGAGATCCCCGTCGCGGGGTGCCTCGAACTCCCAGATGTCCTCGCGCAGTCGGCTTCCCGGAAGCAGCGCGGTGAGTGCGGCGGCCGTGCCGTGTTCGGCCACGGTCACGGCGTAGCGGGTGAATTCCGCCTGGTGCAGATCCTGGACCAGCGGCCAGACCGGGCGCAGCGCCGCCTCGAAGGCCGCCTGCTGCGCGCGGCGCAGGACGCGCCACGCATCGGCGTCACCCCGGTGCAGGCGGCGCAGCCACGGCGGAGGCGGGGCGGGGTGCCCGGCGTAGACCCGCTCGATCTCGGAGCGGACCAGGGCCGGGGCAGCGGCACGCACCGCGTCCAGGCCTTCCGCCAGGTCGGCGCTGAACACATCGATGAACCGGGGTGCCTGCGCGCCGGGCACCAGGTCCGCGAACGGCTCCGCCGCGGCCGGCAGGGACCGCAGCAGCCGCTGCCGCCACCGCCCGAACAGCAGCGCGTCGTCCGGGCGGCACAGCGTCATCAGGGCCACGTTCAGCTCCTGCAACGGCGCAGGCCGAGGCGCGAACCGGACCCGGGCGAAGTCGGCGGCCGTGAAGTGGATCCGTATCACTACTCTCCCCGGCGGCACCCCGCCATCGTTTCGGACCAGGCCTCAACCCTCGCCCGGCCTGCCCGCCGGACGACAGCATGCCCAGCATGTCAACTCCTCCCCACACCTTCAGCACGGACCGCCGCAGCGTCGTCAAGTACGCCGCGCTGGCGGCCGGGTCCCTGCTCATCGCGGGCAGCGGCAGCGCACGGGCCACGACGCCGCCCGGCGACGGCGTCACCGTACGGCTGCCCGCGCCGACAGGACCGCACCGCGTCGGGGTCACCACCCTCTACCTGGTCGACCGCTCCCGGCACGACCCGTGGGATCGCACGATCCCCGTGCGGGAGGTCGTGACCACGGTGTTCTATCCGGCCCGAACCGTCCACGGCCACCCGGTCGCGCCACAGCTGACCGCGAGCGCCGCGGCGCTGTTCCACGCCATCGACGTCCCCCTGCACGGGCTGCCCCCGTCCGGTGTGAACTGGGCCGCCACCCTCTCCCACGCGCACACGGACGCGCCCGCGCAGCCCCTACGCCGCCCGGTGCTCCTGTACAGCCCGGGCGGCGGCGACCCGCGCACCCTCGGCACCGGGCTCGCCGAGGACCTGGCGAGCCACGGTCACGTGGTCGTGACCGTCGACCACCCCGGCGACGCCAGCGCCGTCGAGTTCCCGAACACCACCGCGTACCGGGCGAAGCCCTACCGCGTCACGGTCTTCCGCGACGACCCCCGCAAGGACCCACGACGCTTCCGCACCATGATCAGATCCCGGATCGCGGACCTGCGCTTCGTCCTCGACCAACTGGCGGTCCTGGCAGCCGGGCGCAACCCCGACGCGGTGGGACGCGCACTGCCGGAACACCTGGGCCGGGCCCTGGACCTGCGGCGGGTGGGCGCCTACGGACACTCGGCCGGAGGCACCGCCGTGGCGCAAGCGCTGTACGAAGACCACCGCATCGCCGCCGCGGCCAACCTGGAGGGCCATCTGGGCCGACCGCCGGAGCGACCCGGCCGGCCGGGGGAGCTGTACCCCGTCGCCCGCCACGGAGTGGACCGGCCGCTGCTCCTCCTCGGCACCGACGGATTCATCGGCCAGGAGACGGCGGCCAAGGAGCTGGAACACTCGTGGCAGGCCATGCTCGCCCACCCCCACGGGCGCACCCGCCGCCGGCGGATCGACCACGCCCGACACTGGGTGTTCACCGACTACGCGGCGATGGCACCCCAGTTGCAGCGCGCCGGGCTCATGACGGCCGACGCCCGGCGCGCCCTGGTCGGCACGGTCGACCCGACCGTGTCGGTGCCCGCGGTGCGACGCCACGTACGGTCGTTCTTCGCCCGGCACCTGTAGGGAGGGGAACCGACAAGGATTCAGCCCTCCTGCGGGCGGCGCGCGACGAAGACGAACTCCCGGCCCGGCCGGTCCGGCGCGTCCCGCACGCCCTCCACCACGAACCCCTGCGCGGCGAGGTCCGCCGCGACCTCCTCGCGCTCACGGAAGCGCAGCGTCGAATCCGACGTGAGCACCTGCCCGTCCGCGGCGAACACATACGTCCAGCGGAACGTCACCAGCGGCTCACTCACCTCGACCAGCTCCACCCAGCTCTCGACCGCGCCGACGCCCGGGATCTCCGTCACCGCGTACGACGCCTCGCGGCGCCACTCCTCCCAGGCGCGCCGGGCCGGATCGCGGGTCTCGAACACCAGGCGCCCGCCGGGCCGCAGGGCGTCGTGGGCGCCGCGCAGGGTGCCGCGCCACTGCTGGGGACCGACGATCGCCTGGGCAACGTTCGCCGTCATGGTCGCGAGATCGACCCGCAGCGGCGGCAGCGCCGTCGCGTCCCCGTGGATCCACCGCACCCGTTCGCCGCCCGGCTTGCCCCGCGCCACCTCCAGGGACGCCCCGGCGGGATCGACACCGACGACCTCGACCCCGTCGGCGGCGAGCAGCAGCGCGAACACCCCGGTCCCGCAGCCGATGTCCAGGACGCGTCGCGCCCCGAACTCCCGCGCCATGCGGACGTACGCGTCGAGATCGCCGCGGTCGGGGTCGAGCACGTCGTAGAGCGCGGCGAGCCGTGGGTGCCCGAAGATCTCGTCAGCCATGCGGCCGAACGTAACCAGGGCTTCGGGCGCGGAGCCAGTCAGTTTTGCTCTCGGCCGGGCGCGGTGTCGGGGCCGAGGACGACGGGGAGCTCGCGGTGTCCGTTGGAGATGAACGAGGCGGTGGGGTGCAGCGCCGACGCGGGGACGGCGAGCTTCATGTGCGGGAAGCGCGTGAAGAGGCCGCGCAGCGCGATCTCGGCCTCGAGCCGGGCCAGGGCGGCGCCGAGGCAGACGTGGACGCCGTGGCCGAAGGCGAGATGGCTCTTGTCGAGGCGGTGCACGTCGAAGGCGTCGGCGGTGGGGCCGTAGAGGTCCTGGTCGCGCCCGGCGGCCGCGTAGGAGGCGAGGATCGCCTCGCCCTTGCGGATGACCAGGCCGTGGGGGAGCGCGATGTCCTCGACCGCGTAACGCATCGGGACATGGGCGACCGGCGCCTCGTAGCGCAGGGTCTCCTCGACGACGTCGTTCCAGGCGACCGCGCCCGACTGGGCGCGGGCGAGCTGGTCGGGGTGGGTGAGCAGGGCCGTGACGCTCTGGTCGATGAGGTTGACGGTGGTCTCGTAGCCCGCGCCGATCACGAGCAGCAGGGTGTCGAGGAGTTCCTGCTCGGTGAGCGCGGTGCCGTCCTGCTCGTCGCGGGTGGCGATGAGGACGGACGTCATGTCGTCGCCGGGCCGGGCGCGCTTGGTGGCGACCACGCCGGACAGGATCGCGTACAGGCCCTCGGTGTTGGCGATGGCCTCATCGGCGTCGAGCGTGGTGTCGAAGACGCCGTCGACCAGGGACCGGAAGGCGGCCCTCGCGTCCTGGGGCAGCCCCATGAGGTCGCTGATGACGCAGATGGGCAAGGGGTACGCGAAGTCGTCGCGCAGGTCCGTCGGTTCGCCGTCGGAGGCGGCGGCCAGGCCGTCGAGCAGGCTGTCGGTCAGCTGCTCGACGCGGGGCACGAGGGCGGCGATCCGGCGCGGGGTGAAGGCCGGGCTGACCAGACGGCGCAGCCGCCGGTGGTCGCCGCCGAACGCGGTGAACATGTTGTCCACGGCCACCCACAGGGCCAGCGGCCACCGCCCGACGATCTCCTCGGGGAACCGTGGCCAGTGCTGCCGCGGATCCTTGGACACCCGCGGATCTGTCAGGAGCCGTTTCAACAGGGCGGGATCGGTGACCGCCCACGCCTCCACCCCCAGGACGTCGACGCGGGAGACGGGACCACGGGCGCGCAGCGTGGCGTTCTCACCGTCGCGGTCACGGCCGGTGGGATCCAGGACAAGGATCGGGTGCTGGTTCATGCGATGCTCCTCGGGGACGGGGCGTTGGGTGCGACGAGTATTCAGTCGCCGCGTGGACAGAGGTAGGGAGCGAAAACCCCCTGCGTCGCGGCGTTGACGGATTTCCGACGCGGGAACGTCACGTCGTGCCCTGTCCCGGAGCTCTCCGGTCGGCGCCACCCGGCGCGGGCCGGGTGTGTTAGGCCGAATGCGGTGCCTTGGCCGCCACGGCGACGAGTGGCGTCCCCTTTCCGTCTACTGCCCGTTCGCATCATCGAGACGGTTTCACCTCTCCCGTCTCTCCTGTCGGAGTGACGGGCATGATGGTCGGCATGCGCATGAGCTGGACGCTGGAATGAGTACTTCCCGCGGTCCGAGCTCGAAGCGCTCCGGCGCCTCCGGAGCTCTCGGGGTGCGGGCGAGACGTAGTCCGCACCGCGGCTCGATGCCCGGGGCACACACCTACGTAGCATCTGCCCCCATGACGACACCGGCCGGCGCGGACGCGCACCCCCTCCCCATCGACCCCTTGCGTATCGACCCCTTCCGGCTCGACATCGGGCAGGACGACCTCGACGACCTCCACCTGCGGCTCGACCGGACCCGCTGGCCGGACGAGCTGCCGGGGGTGGGGTGGGCGTACGGCGTTCCCCTCGGCTATCTGAAGGAGCTCGTGAGCCACTGGCGGCACGCGTACGACTGGCGGGCCGCCGAGGCACGGCTGAACCTGTGGCCGCAGTTCACCACCACGATCGACGGCGCGAACGTCCACTTCGCCCACATCCGGTCGCCGGAACCGGACGCGACCCCGCTGCTCATGACGCACGGCTGGCCCGGCTCGATCGTGGAGTTCACCGACGTGGCGGGCCCGCTCACCGACCCGCGCGCCCACGGCGGCGACCCCGCCGACGCCTTCCACCTCATCCTCCCGAGCATCCCCGGGTTCGGCCTCTCCGGCCCCACGCGTGACACGGGCTGGGAGTTCAAGCGGGTCGCCGCCGCCTTCGCCGCGCTGATGGACGGCCTGGGATACGCGCGGTACGGGGTCCAGGGAGGCGACTGGGGCGCGGCCATCTCCCGCGAACTCGGCCGGACCCGGCCCGACCGCGTCATCGGCGTACACCTGAACCTGCTGCCGGACTCGGCCCAGACACACGAGCCGAGCGCGGACGACCTGGACGCGCTCGACCCCGCCGAACGCGAACGCACGCTGGCCTCCTGGCAGCGCATGCGCACATGGCGCCGGGAGCGGCAGGGCTACGCGGACCTCCAGTCGACCCGGCCCGCGACCCTCGCCTACGGCCTCACCGACTCACCGGTGGGTCAACTCGCCTGGATCGCCGAGAAGTTCAAGGAATGGACCGACTCCCGCGACCGCCCCGAGGACGCCGTCGACCGCGACCTGATGCTCACCAACGTGATGCTGTACTGGCTGACCGGCACCGCGGGCTCCTCCGCCCGCGTCTACTACGAGCGGGCACACGCCGACTACTGGGGCACACCGCCCGAGCCGTCAAAGGCGCCGACCGCCCTCGCCGACTTCCCGCGGGACAACTTCATTCCGCTGCGCCACATCGCGGAGCGCACGAACAACATCGTGCAGTGGACGACGTACGACCGCGGCGGACACTTCGCCGCCATGGAACAGCCGGAGCTGCTCGTCGGCGACATCAGGCGGTTCTTCCGGGAACTGCGGCGCGGAGGGCATGCACCCGCCGAGTGACGGCCGTCGCGGGGTGACGGCCGGAGCCCGGAGAACCGCGCGGTTCCCCGGGCCGAGGAGCAGCCGTCAGTCCTGGCGGACGACGTCCCGGCCGGGACCGCCGGAGAGCGTGTCCCTGCCCGCCCCGCCGTACAGCTTGTCGTCGCCGCTGTTGCCGTACAGCTGGTCGATACCGGCGTTGCCGTACAGCACGTCGTTGCCCTTGCCGCCGTACAGCAAGTCGCTGCCGGAACCGCCGTAGAGCTTGTCGGCGCCGTCGTCGCCGTACAGCTGCTGGTCGCCCGCGCCGCCGCGGATCACGTCGTTGCCCTTTCCGCCGTCCGCGACGGTGGCGTCGCCGTCGGCGCGGATGGTGTCCGCGCCGTCACCGCCGAAGGCCGTCGCCGCCGCGCCCACGGTCAGGGTGTCGTTGCCCGCGTCGCCCCGGACGAAGTTGCCGTCGACGCTGCCGGTGTCGTTCAGGGTGTCCTTGCCGGGGCCCAGGAAGAGGGAGTTGGTGTAGTAGGCCTGGTCGGTGGCGTTGTGGAAGGCGACGGTGTCGTCGCGGTCGCCGACGTCCATGCTCAGGGTGGCGTACGGGTCCTGGCTGTCCACGGCGTCGGCCGTGCACGCGACCTTGGTGCGGTCCGCCCCGTCGGGGTGGACGCAGCCGCGGCCCGCGCGGACCGGGACGACGTCGTCGATGACGTAGGCGATGTCCCGGGAGCCGTCGGCGGTGAACGACTGGGTGACGGCCACCTTGTTGGTCTGCCCGAAGGCGGCGGTGTACACGACCTGACGGCCGTTGTCGCTGACAACAGCGGTGGCCGACGGCACCGCGGCGGTGGCCGTGGACGCCAGGCCGGCCGGAAGGCCAACCCCCGCACCGACGGCCAGCGTCAGCGCGGACACGGCACGTAACACCCGGCGGCTGGTGGGACGAGAGGACATGACGCAACCTCCAAGAAGCACGTGTGAGTTCACCACGTGTGAGCTCAACGGGGACAAGGGGAGCGCTTGGCGCGCAAGCGACGTAAGTGCCCCTGGCTCAGGACTAGTCAGCCCGGCTTACGCCAGCCGCACGTCCAGGTGAACATCGTGCGACCCAAACCTTGGCAACATGGTCAACGAGCCGAGTGGGGAGGGGCGTCGGTCACGACGTCGGCGACCACGCAGCTGACGTTGTCGGGGCCGCCCGACGCGTTGGCGAGGGTGACGAGTTCGTGGACCGCGCGCTCCGGGGTCGGGGTCTCGGAGAGGACCCGGTGGATCTCCTCGGTCGGGACGACGGTCGACAGGCCGTCGGAGCAGAGCAGGTAGCGGTCTCCGGGGTGTGCGTCCTGGAGGCGCATGTCGGGGGTGGCGTCGGCTCCGTGGCCCAGGGCGCGTATCAGCAGCGAGCGTTGGGGGTGGGAGGCGGCTTCCTCCGGGGTGAGGCGCCCTTCGTCGACCATCGACTGCACCAGGGTGTGGTCGTGGGTGATCTGGAACAGCTGGTGGCCGCGCAGGAGGTGGACGCGGGAGTCGCCGATGTGGACGAGGGCGAGCTGCGATCCGGTCCAGAGCATCGCGGTCAGTGTCGTGCCGGCCTCATCGGGGGATGAACCGGTCCCTGCGACGCCGTGGACGGCCTGCGCGGCCTGGTCGATGGCGTCTTCGAGGACGTTGAGGAGGTTGCCCGCCGGGATGCGGTCGCTTTCGAGGTGCTTGAGCGCGTCGACGGCGGCCGCACTCGCGGGGGCTCCCTGGCGGCCGTAGCCGTCGGCGACGGCGAGCAGGCGGGAACCCGCGTAGGCGGTGTCCTGATTGCTCTCGCGGACAAGGCCCGTGTCCGACAGAGCGGCGTATCGGATGCCGAGGGGCGTGGCGGTCGGGGACATGGCGGGGTCCTTCCAGGACAGGTGGTCGATGAGGAAGGTGGCCAGCTCCCGCCGCGCGGCGGTGTCGGCCTCGACCTGGGCCCAGAACGCGCGCACCTCCTGGGCCGCCGGGCCCGCATCCAGCGTGCAGACGTGCTGGATGCGGGCGAGGGGCATCCCGAGACGGCGGAGCCAGGCGACCAGTCGGGCCTGGTCCAGCTGTTCCGGGGCGTAGAAGCGGTAGCCGGTCACCGGGTCGGTGCGAGCAGGGGGCAGCAGGCCGAGCTCGTCGTAGAGACGCAGCGCTTTCGGCGACAGACGGGACGCCTTCGCGAACGCCCCGATGGTCAGCAACCCCATGCTCACTCCTCCTCATGCCGAGCACACCGCCCGGCCCCACCGATGCTGGGCGTTTCCCCAAGGTGAAGGTCAACCACCGGCCCGGCGGGGAGCGGACGCGGCGTCCCGCCGCCGTCAGGAACTCGTGAGGATGACGAGTTGCTGCGTCGCCCGGGTCATCGCGACATAGCGGTCGACCGCCCCTTCGACGCCGTCGCCGAAGCCGTCCGGGTCGACGAGGACGACCAGGTCGAATTCGAGGCCCTTCGACAGCTCGGGGGTCAGGGAGCGGACGCGGGGCGTCGTACGGAACGTGGGGTCGCCGATGACGCAGGCGATCCCGTCGGCGTGGGCGGCGAGCCAGGCGTCGAGGACCGAGTCCAGGTCGGAGGCGGATCCGTGGGTGACAGGGACGCCGTTGCTGCGGATGGACGTCGGGACGTTGGCGTCCGGGAGCGCGGCCCGGATGACCGGCTCCGCCTCCGCCATGACCTCTTCCGGCGTGCGGTAGTTGACGCTCAGGGACGCCAGCTCGACCCGGTCGAGACCGATCCGTTCGAGCCGCTCCTGCCACGACTCCGTGAACCCGTGCCTGGCCTGGGCGCGGTCCCCGACGATGGTGAAGCTCCGGGACGGGCAGCGGAGCAGCAGCATCTGCCACTCCGCGTCGGTCAGTTCCTGCGCCTCGTCCACGACGATGTGCGCGAACGGACCGGCGAGCAGGTCCGGGTCCGCGGTGACCAGTTCGGACTCGTCGACCAGGCTGACCTGGGCGTCCGCGCCGCGCAACATCGTCACCAGACCTTCGCCGTCGTCACCGTCGGCGCCGGAGGTGGACGCGGCCTCGATGAGGTTGTCGACGACCTGCGCCATGCGTTCGCGCTGGGCGGCGAGCGTGGCCTCCTGCCTGCGCTTGCGCCGGGCCGCCTCCGGGTCGCCGAGCCGCTGCCGCGCCGCGTCCAGGAGCGGCAGGTCGGACACCGTCCACGCCTGGGCCTGCGCGCGCTGGAGCCTGCGCACCTCGTCGGGGCCGAGCCAGGGAGCGCACATCCGCAGGTAGGCGGGCACCGACCACAGGTCTCCCACGAGGTCGGCCGCTTCGAGCAGGGGCCACGCGCGGTTGAAGGCCGTGAGCAGCTCCCTGTCCTGCCGCAGCGACTTGCGGAGCAGGTCGGGTGCGACGTCGTCGCCGTCGTGCTTGTCCACCAGGATCGAGAGCAGTTCCTCCCAGACCTGGTCGCGCGCCTCGTTGTGCGGCGTGCCCGGCTCCGCCGCTGAGAACGCCACGGCCCAGTCGCCGGCGCTCAGCCGGATGTCGGACCACGGGGTCGTGACCGTCATCCCCTTGCCGGGCGGCTCCTCGTAGAACGCGACGGCTTTCTCGATCGCCTGCACCAGACCCGCGGACGACTTCAGGCGGGCCACCTCCGGGTCGGCCTCGACCGCTGCCGCGGCTCCCTCGGCGACGAGGTCCCGCAAGGTGCAGGTCTGCACCCCCTCCTCTCCGAGGCTGGGCAGGACGTCGGCGACGTAGGCCAGGTAGGGCCGGTGCGGACCGACGAACAGCACGCCGCCGCGACGGTGACCGAGACGCGGGTCGGAGTAGAGCAGGTACGCGGAGCGGTGCAGGGCGACGACGGTCTTGCCCGTGCCGGGGCCGCCGTCGACGACGAGGGCGCCGCGGGATCCCGCGCGGATGATGGCGTCCTGGTCGGCCTGGATGGTGCCGAGCACATCGCGCATCCGCGGCGACCTGTTGCTGCCCAGGCTGGCGATGAACGCGGACTGGTCGTCGAGCGCGGCGTGCCCGTCGAACCCGTCCGCGGTGAACACCTCGTCCCAGTAGTCGCTGATCCGGCCGTCGGTCCAGCGGTACCTGCGGCGGCTCGCGAGCCCCATCGGGTTGGCGTGGGTGGCGCCGAAGAACGGCTCGGCCGCGGGGGAGCGCCAGTCGACGAGCAGCCGTCGGCCCGTGCTGTCCGTCAGGCCGAGCCGCCCGACGTACACCGGCTCGGCGCTGTCCGCGCTGACCATGTGCCCGAGGCACAGATCAAGACCGAAGCGGCGCAGTGCGCGCAGGCGCGCGGTCAGGCGGTGGACCTCCGCGTCCCGGTCCATCGCCGCCCGGCCCGTGCCGCCGGGCGCCCTGCGCTCGGCGTCGAGGCGGTCGGACACTTCGGAGATCGCCTGCTCAAGGCTCTCCGCTATGGCGGCGAAGTGCTGCTCGTCGTCGGCGATCAGCTTCGGCTCGGCCTTGGCGGCGAGACGGTCGGGGAGGTCGAACGCGCTGGTGGTGAGGGGGTTCATGGCATCAGTTCCGATCTGAGGTCGCGGGCGACCGTGGTGCGGCAAGGCATGCGTGGTTACGTGGTTACGTGGTGGTGGGCCGCTGTCAGCGGGGGGCCGTGTCGAGCAGCAGCCGTGCGGCCACCGACGCCCCGTCGGTGCGGACCGTGTCGGCCACGGCGATGGCCCGTGCACGGGTCTCGGGGGTCAGGGCCGTCCTGAGCGCGGCCGACAGGGAAGCGAAGGTCGGGGTCGGGCCGTCGTGTGCCGCGCCGATGCCCAGGTCGGACACGCGGCCGGCCCAGTACGGCTGGTCCGTGGCCTGGGGCACCACCACCTGGGGCGCACCGGCCCCGGCGGCCGTGGTCGTGGTGCCCGCGCCGCCGTGATGCACCACGGCGGCCACCCGGCCGAACAGGGCCTGCTGGTTGACCTCGCCGACGACGAAGCAGTCGTCCCGGTCGTCGATCAGGGCCAGGTCGGCCCAGCCGCGCCTGAGGACGACGCGGCGGCCCTGCGCCCGCACCGACTCGATGGCCACCTGGGCGGCGTCCTTCGACGCGTGCAGGGGCATGCTGCCGAAGCCCACGTACACCGGCGGCGCACCGGCCTCGAGGAACGCCTCCAGGTCGGCCGGGAGCGGGCGCTCGTCGGGCAGCGTCCACGCGCCGGTCTGTACGACGTCGAAGTCCGGGGTCTCCAGCCACGGGTCCAGGACCGGGTCCGTCGCCAGCCACGGCCGGTCGCCGATGACGTAGTCGCGGACGTCGTCCACCGGCGGCAGGCCGTGCGCCACCCGGTTGGTGTTGAGCGCCGCACCGAACAGCGCGTTGATGCTCTGGGCGTCCAGCTTCCACAGCGTCCCGTTGTCGGTCACCCCCGGCGGGAACGGCCGGCCCGGATACGCCAGCGGCGGGTGGTGCGGCGACGGCAGCGTGAGCTGCTGGAAGGTCACGGACACGGAGGGGATGCCCAGCTTCTCGGCCACCGACCGCGCCCCGGCCACGGCGGGCATCATGCCGGTCGCCACCAGCACGTCGCAGCCCTCGGCTGCCGCCGTCACCGCGTCGAACTGGCCGGCGATCAACTCGGCCGCGCGCTCGGACAGGTTCGCCGCCGTCGGCCGCGGCGCACCCGTCGTCAGCGCACGCGCCGACCGGCCGACCGGCACCAGCGGCACATCGACACCGGCCAGGCGGTGCGCGAACTCCTCGTCCGGCGGCGCGCACATCCGCACCTCCGCGCCGAGCTCCCGCAGCCGCACCGCGAGCCCCACCATGGGTTCGACGTCCCCGCGCGATCCGTACGTCGACAACAGCACTCGCACCTAGTGACTCCCATTTCCGCAGGTAGTGGCCTCGGTGGGAGATTGTGCGGGACGACGGGGGCCTTGCCGCAAGCCCCCCGGTGCGCTATAAGTTGAGAGTGGCAAGGAGAGCGTGACCTCCTTGCCTTTGCTATGTGTGGGCCCCTGGGGTCATATGTGGGCCCCTGGGATGTGTGAGCCTCCGTCCTGTGTCAGGCGCGCGGCCCGTCATGCGCGCGGCCCGAGGAACAACCCTCCGCTCGCGTCGATGACCTGACCGGTGATCCAGCGCGCCGCGTCGGACGCGAGGAACGCGACGACGTCGGCGACGTCGTCGGGCCCGCCGAGGCGGCCGAGCGCCGTCGTCGACGCGATGAGCTCGGCGAGCCCCGGCGCTTCGAAGGCCGAGCCGTTGGTCGCCGTCCGCGTGGCGCCGGGGGCGACCGCGTTCACCGTGATGCCCCGGCCCCCGAGTTCGAGTTCGTTGGCCAAGGTCCTGCTCATCGTCTCGATCGCGCCCTTCGTCATGGCGAAGGACGTCTGGCCGGGGTTGGCCATCCGGGTCGCCACGGACGAGATCGTGACGATGCGGCCGCCTTCGCGCAGCAGGGGCAGGGCCCGCTGGATGATGAAGTACGGCGCTCGTACATTCACCGCGAAGAGGTGGTCGAACTCCGCCCGTGTCGTGGCACCGAGCGGCCCGGCGGGCGGGGCCGCCGCGTTGTTGACGAGGATGTCGAGCGGCCGCCCGGCCAGGCAGGCCTCGACTCCGGCGAACAGCGTCTCGACGTCGCCCTCCACGCCCAGCTCCGCGCCGACGGCGTACGCGCTGCCACCGGCACGCTCGATCGCGTCGACCGTGGCCGTCGCGCCGTCCTTGTCCGTACCGAAGTGCGCGATGACCATGGCCCCTCGGGCCGCGAGCCGGGTCGCGACCGCCTGCCCGATACCGCGCGACGCCCCGGTCACAAGAGCTGTCCTGCCGGTCAGATCACTCATGTCCACCACCCCTGGATGCGAGTGACTATCAATCTGGTAGTCACTATCACTACGGTAGGGTCTACCACATGCCCGACCAGCACTCAACCGACCAGCACGCGACTGATCAGCACTCGACCGGCCAGCGCTCGACCGGCAGGCCCGCAACGCTGCGAGCACAGCGGCGAGCCGAGACCCAGCGCACGATCCAGGCGCACGCCGTACGGCTGTTCAGCGAGCGCGGCTACGACGCCACGACCGTGACCGACGTCGCCGAAGCGGCGGGCGTGTCGCCGATGACCGTGTACCGGCACTTCCCCACCAAGGAAGATCTGGTCCTCGCCGACCAGAACGGTCGGCTCGTCGCCGAGCGGATCGTCGCGTCGTCCGCCGCGCAGCCCCTGGTCCGCCGCATCGGCGGCGCACTCGTCGACTCGGCCGCGGCGCTGACCGGCGGCGGCCACGGAGACGGCCCTGGAGACGGCCCCGGAGACGGCACGGAGGCGGGCAAGCAGTTCCTGCTCGCCCGCCTCCGGCTGATGATCTCGACACCCGCGCTGCGGGCCAAGCACCTGGACAACCAGTACGTCCTCCAGCAGGCGATCGTCGACGCCCTCGGGGCCGACGCCGCCGATCCCGACGCGGCGTTCCGCGTCCGGGCGGCGGCCAGCGCCTGTCTGGCCGCCCTGCACACGGCCCTGGTGCGCTGGGCCGAGGACGACGGGCGGACCGACCTGCCCGACCTGATCGCGCGGGCGCTCGCCGCCGCGTTCGGCGATGACGCCGTCGGTAGGGCCCCCAACGCGTGAGACCCCGGGGCGGGGAGGGGAGTTCGGCCCTGCTCCCCCTCGCGCCCCGGGGCCGGTCTGTCCTGCGAGTCCTGCGGGGGCGTGGTTCCCCCGCTTCGCGGCTACTGGCAGACCGCGAAGGCCGTCAGGTTCTGTTCCGTGCTACCGGTGTTCGTCCCGCGGATGACCCAGTCCGAGCCGGAGGCGAACGAGTCGGTGAAGAAGATGTCGTAGCCGCTGGTCGAACCGCCGCCGCCCGTCGGGGCCGTGCCCCCGGGGCAGGTCACCGTCGCGTACCCGTGCCCGCCGTTGGGAGCCACCGGCACCGCCGTGCCGAACACCGGAGTCCCGGCCTGCGCCACCGGCGCCTTGATCGCCCGCGGCCTGGGCTTGGGAGCGTCGGAGCTGTCCGAACCCGACGACGCCGAAGCCGCCGTGGCGATCCCGATGGCCGCGATGACGGCGGTGGCGACACTGGCTGCTCGAAAGCGAGTGTTCATGCGTGCACACCCTTCTGTAACGGTGAGGAGCACCGGGCCCGATCGACCCGGCATGGCCCTCACCGTGCACGCCCTTTGCGCCGGTATGCCACCGTAGTTCCGCTCAGTGGAAACCGTTCCGCTCAGCGGACCGGAAGCTTTTCACCCGCGCTCAGGAGGGGGCATCCTCCCGCACGTACAACTGCAGGAACGAGCAGATCCCCGCGGCCCCCGCGATGACGCACACCGCCTCGGTGACGTCGGTGCCGAAGAGTTCCATCAGGTGCCGGTCGCCCGCCGCGAGGGCGAAGGTCTGGCCCGCCACCACGACCAGGCCGCCGAGGAGGAAGGCGATGAGGAGGACACGGGTCGCGTCCCTGAGGAATCGGTGGGCCACTGTGCGCATGGGGCTCTCCATCTCTTCGTAGGTCAACTCGCGTAGGTCAACTCGTGTCGGCCAACTCGTCGTCGGCCAACTCGTCGTCGGTCGACTCGACGGCGCGGCCGGGCCGTTCAGCCCGGAATCCACAGGGCGCCCACCGCTATCAGGACGCCGAACAGATAGGACGGCACCAGGTAGTAGAGGGCCACGGGCAGGAAGATGCGGGCCGGGTTGATGTCGGCGATGCCCGCGGCCACGTACAGCGGTGCCGCGCCCGGCGGTGAGCAGCCCTCCGACGAGGCCCACACGATGACCGCCGCGAAGGCCACGTGCGCGGGGATGCCGGCGGCCGTGAGCGCGGCGAAGGCGACCGGGCCGACCGCCGCGAGCGTGGAGGTCGTGTTGAGCGGGCCCGCGACGACCACGATGACCAGGCCCACCACGAGCGCCGCCACCACCGGCGGCACGTCCCGCAAATCCTCGAGATAGGGCGTGAGTTGATCGCCGAGGCCGAGGTGTTCCAGGACCTCCGAGGCGGCGAACGCCGAGACCATCGTCACGCCCACCAGGCCGAGCTGCGGGCCGATCTCAGCAAGGAGCCGCCACCACGCGGAGCCGCCGCGCGGCAGGGCCCGGCGCTCCACGAGCAGCCCGGCGACCAGCATCACGATCGGCAGCCACACCAGGAGCGGCACCGCGTCGGCGGCGTCGAGCCCGCCGAGCCGGTCCGTCGCCCAGTCGTCGCCCGGCGACGTGGTCAGCAGCACAGGTACGGCGACGGCGGCCAGGACCAGGAGCGAGGTCCAGCCCGCGCCGAACGACTCGCGCAGCGGCCGGATGTCCTCCGGTGCCATGGTGCCCACGCCCCGCCACCGCACGATCGCGTACGCGATGACCAGGCGCATCGCGACCATCCACGCGCCGGTGACGAACAGCGTGGCGACGACGTCCGACGAGGAGAGCACGGGCACCACGGTCGGCGCGGCGAGCAGCACGAAGAACGCGCCGCTGAAGGGGAAGGTCGCGCCGACCCCGGCGTTGCCGGACAGGACGAGCGCGGCCGTCTCCCCGCTGGCCCGCGACCGCTTCATCCACGGAATGGCCAGCGAGCCCACGGTGGCGACGATCGCCGCGCCGTTGTGCGCCACGGCCCCGAACAGGCCGGAGGCGACGGTCGCCGCGTACGCGGACCCGCCCTTGCGGCGGCCGAGCAGCGAGCTCAGGATGTCGATCATCCGGTGCACCAGGCCCGTACGAGTGAGGAGTTCGCTGACGAAGACGAACGCGAGCGCCGCGAACGTGATCTCCGACTTCAGGCCCTCGACCAGGCTCTCCCAGGCCACACGAGGCGCGTCGGCGCCGCCGAACGCGGCGCTCGCGAGGAACCCGAGGCCCATGGCCTCACCGATGTTCCGCTTGAACGTCACGTTCCACACGATGATGACCCCGATGAACGCCACCAGGGCGAGGATCGCGTTCATGACCGTGGCTCCTCGAGCCCGGCCGCGCGGTACGCCGCCCGCGCGGGACCGTCCGTGAGGTGCCGCAGCAGCGCGGCGGCCTCGGCGCTGCCCTGGGCGTGCGCGCCCAGGGCCACCGACAGATCCGTGTAGTGCTGGAGCTCCTCGGGCAGGGGGCCGACGACCTGGACGCCCGGGACGAAGCGCAGCTCGCTCAGCTGCTGCACCGCCAGATCGGCGCGCCCGTCGGTCACCGCGAGCGCCGTGAAGCCCTTCTCGACCACGGTGGCACGGGAGTTGACCTCGTCCGCGATGCCAAGGCGTTCCAACAGGGCCGCGAACGCGACGCCGCTCGCGCCGGTACGGGAGTACGCCACCGACCGCGCCGACGTCAGCGCCCGCACGAGCGCGTCGGTGCCGTCGATGTCCGGAAGGGCCGCGCCCGGCGGTACGGCCACGCCGATCCCCACCCGGGCGAGCGGCCGCAGCGACGACGGGCTGAGCACCCCGGAAGCGGCCAGCTTCTCCAACGCGCCCGTCACGCCGACCATGACGTCCGGGCGCGCGCCGTCCTCGACCAACCCCAGCAGGACGTTCGTGGGCTCGTAGGCGCCGTCGACACTGATTCCGGAGGTGCTCGTGAAGGCCTCCAGGACGACGTCGTCCAGTGCCTTCTTGATGGCCAGAGCGCTGAACAGGGCCACCGGGCGCGGCGGCCGGGGGGAGAGGGCGGCGCGCTGCTCGGCAGACAGGCAGGCGTGATCGGTGCCCGTGCCGCCGCGCAGCAGCAGAAAGATCCGCGCTGTCTCTTCGAGCTCCGCCACGGCATCGAGCGCCGCGTCGAGCCCGGCGGCCGCCACGACGGGCCCGTGGTGGCGAAGCAGCAGCGCCGCATGCGTACGGGCCCGCTCCTCGGCGGCGGCCGCGAGCCGCGCGTCGCCGGGGGCGAAGTACGGAAGCAGCGGGAGCCGTCCGACGCGCATCGCGTAGTAGGCGGTGAGCGGCGGCAGCGCGTCGTCGGTGTCGAGGCCGTTGAGGCAGGACACGGCGGCGGCGTGCGTCGAGTGCGTGTGCACGACGGCGCGCGCGTCGGGCCGGGCGCGCAGCACGGCCGCGTGCAGGAACGCCTCCTTCGACGGCGGCGGCCCTTCGAGGTGGCGCCCGTCGGCGTCGACGAGCGAGAGGTCCTGCGGGCGGAGGTCCGCGAGGTCGGCGCCGGTCGGGGTGACGAGGATCAGGCCGTCGCGGGTGCGCAGCGACACGTTGCCGGTGCGGCCGTGGACGAGGGATCGGGCGGCGAGCGCGTGGGCGGTGGCGACGACGGCGGCGCGCCCGGCCGGGTGGGACAGGGCCGGGTGGGACAGGGACGGGTCGGCGGCGGCCATGGGCGAGACGGTCATGGGCGGGCTCCTGGGCGTCGGCTGTGCGGGTGCGGGTGCGGGTGCGGGGAGTCGGAGCGGTCCGGGCGTGGCGGGGACGTGGCGGAGGCGGTGGCGAGGAAGTCGGGGGCGCCGAAGTTGCCGGACTTGAGCAGCAGCGCGATCCGTGGCCCCGTGATCGGATGGATCCAGGGCACGCCCGGGGCCGCGGCGCGTCCGATGCGGCCGCCGGTCACGCCGAGCGCGGCCACCACGGCGCCCGATGTCTCGCCGCCCGCCGCGATGACACGCCGCACTCCGCGCGCCACGAGCCCGGCGGCGACGCGCCCGACGGCCTCCTCCAGCACGGCCGCCGCCCGCTCGACGCCCAAGGCCTCCTGGATGGCGCGCAGGTGGTCGGACGGTACGGAGGAGTGCAGGACGGGCGCGCCCCGGGCCCCGTCGCGCGGCAGTGCGTCGTACCAGCGCAGCGCCCGCTCGGCGAGGGCCCCGGGATCCGGCTCGGCGACCGGATCGAGCCGGTGCACCGGCCTGTTCATGGCGCGCAGGACGTCGAGTTGCTCAAGCGTGCGGGCCGAGCAGCTCCCGCAGAGCACGGCCGCGGGCCCGGCCGCCAGGGGATCCTCCTCTTCGTCCGCGTCCGCGTCGCCGCCCGGGACGGCCTGGGCGAGCCCCGCGGCGAGCCCGGCGGCACCGGCGGTCAGCGGGGCGTCGGCGGCGACCCGGCCCAGCGCGCGCAGGTCGTCCTCGTCGAGCGCGTCCGCCAGCAGATAGCGGATGCCCTGCGCCGCCGCGTCGGCGACGGCCGCGCGGACGGCTCCCGTGCCCGCGCGCACGGTGTCCCGGCGGACGAGCCCGACCGGCCGGTCCGTCTGCGCCCGCAGCAGCCGGGGCAGCGACGAGTCCGTCATCGGCGTCAGGGGGTGGTGCCGCATGGGCGACTCGGCCAACGGCACGCCGTGCACGAAGAGCTGGCCCTCGTACTGGGTCCGGCCGTGCTGCGGCGAGCTCGGCGTCAGGAGGACGACCGGCGCGTCCAGGGCGTCGGCGAGCGCGTCGAGGACCGGGCCGATGTTCCCGTCGGCGGTGGAGTCGAAGGTCGAACAGAACTTGAAGTACACCTGCCGCACCCCGTGCCCGCGCAGGACGCGCAGCGCGTCGAGCGACGCGGCGACGGCCTGCCCGGGTGCCGCCGTGCGGCTCTTGAGCGCGACGACCACGGCTTCATACGGCGGTGCTTCATACGGCGGTGCTTCATACGGAGCTGCTTCATGCGGTGCGATGGGCGCCGCTCCGAGGCCCGGCACCCCGAAGTACAGGACGGTACGCAGACCGCTCTCATGCAGGGCGAGGGCCACATCGGTCGCCCCGGTCACGTCGTCGGCGATCACTCCGAGCACGGCGCACCCCCTCCGTGGACGGCGCCACGCAGAACGCGGGCCGCCGCGTACGGGCCCGCGTACACGGGCAGCCCGAGGTCCGCCGACCAGGCATCGGCGTACGGCGCAAGGGAGTACTGGGCGGGCAGAACGGCGTCGGCGTCGCCGGGCTCCGGCCGGTCGCCCGGGGCGATGACCTGGCCGACGGCCTCGGTGGGGGAGTGGGCGGCGCGTGCGGCGGCGCGGAAGCGGGCCAGGGAGTCGTCGAGCGCCGCGGTGAACGCGGCCACGACCAGGACACGGCGGTGACCGCCCGCCAGTGCCGCGGCGAAGGCGGCGGCATCCGGCGCCAGGACCGGAACCCCCGCCTCGAATCCCTCCGCGACCGGCCCGTACAGGGAGCACGTGAGGAGCACCCCCTCCGCGCCGCCCTCGACGGCGTACGCGATAAGGCGCCGCATGCGGTCGGCGAGCTCAGGGGTGAGCCCGCCCCGCGCGTCGGCGTCGGTGAGCAGGGCGTCGTCGAGCAGGTTCCACGGCTCGGCCTCGGGGAAGGCGGCGGTGAGCCCGGCGACGGCGGGGCCGATGGCCGCCGGTGTGGCACTGATCAGCGCGATGCGGTGCATGCGGCGGACGCGGCGTCGGGCGGGCGCGGTCATGCCGTCACCTCCGTGACCCAGCCGAGCCCCGGCACCGTGCCGCGCGCAGGCCCGTACTCGCAGCCGACCCAGCCCTCGTACCCGGCCTCGCCCAGCGCCGCGAAGACGCGCGGCCAGGGGATCTCGCCGGTGCCCGGCTCGGTGCGGTCGGGCGGGTCGGCGATCTGGACGTGCAGCGCGTACGGCAGCTGCGCCCGGAGCGTCCGGACGAGGTCGGCCTCGGTGACCTGCGCGTGGTAGACGTCCAGCAGCAGGCCGAGCCGGTCGTGCCCGACGGCCTCCGCGACGGCGGCGGCGCGGGCCTGGGTGCGCAGGAAGTAGCCGGGTGCGTCACGCTCGTTCTGCGCCTCCACCACGAGCCGTACGCCGGTCCCGTGCGCGCGGTCGGCGGCCCAGGCCAGGTTGGTGACGTACGTGGCGAAGGCGCGGTCGGCGCCCACGTCCGGCGGTACGACTCCGGCCAGGACATGGAGGAGTCCGGCGCCGAGCTCGGTCGCGTACTCCAGACCGCGGTCGATCCCGGCACGGAAGTCCGCGGCGCGCCCCGGGTGGCAGGCGAGCCCCGCACGCTCCGCCGAACCGGCCTCCCCGGCGGGCGAGTTGATGAGGACCTGGCACAGCCCCGCGTCGCGCAGCAGCGTCCGAAGGCGCGCCGCCGGGTACGGGTAGGGCGCGGCGTACTCGACCCCGGCGAAGCCCGCGTCCGCCGCCGCGTCGAAGCGCCGCTCGAAGGGCAGCTCGGTGAAGAGCCACTTGAGGTTCGCCGCCAGGCGATGCCCGGTCGGCAGGCACAGCGGCCGCGCCTGCGGCCTGCCCCGGTCCCGCATCGCCGGTATGCCGGAGCCCCGCATCACCGCACCTCCGCCCGCGCCGCCGCCCCGTCGGGGTTGACCAGGTGCGCGGGCGGCTGGCCCGACAACACGTCGACCACCTGCTGCGCGGCCAGGAGGCCCGAGCGCGACCTGGCCTCCGCCGTCGCACCCGCGATGTGCCCGGTGACCAGCACGTTGTCGAACGCGCGCAGCCTGGAGTCCGGCGGCAGCGGCTCATGCTCCGTCACATCCAGGGCCGCGCCCGCCAGATGGCCCGCGGCGAGGGCGTCGGCGAGTGCCTCCTCGTCGACGACGCCGCCGCGCGCGGTGTTGATCAGATATGCGCCGGGCCGCATCCGGCGCAGCGCGGCCCCGTCGATCAGATGCCGGGTCGACGCGTCGAGACCGAGGTGCAGCGTCACGAAGTCCGCCTCGCGCAGCACGCCCTCCAGCGAAAGGGCGGCCACGCCCGTCTCCTCGAGGAACGCCGGGTCCGGGAGCGGATCGTGCCCCACGACCCGCATGCCGAGCGCCAGGCCCAGGCGCGCGACGGTCCGCCCGATCGCGCCGAGCCCGACGACGCCGAGCGTCGCCCCTGCCAACTCCCGCCCGCTGGGCTGCGACCAGCCCCCTTCCCGTACGTCGGTGACGCTCCGCGGGATCCCGCGCGCGCAGCTCACCAGGAGGCCGAGCACGTACTCGGCCACCGACTGCCGGTTGACGCCGGGCGTGTGGGTGACCGCGACGCCGTGCCCGGTGGCGGCGGCCACGTCCACGTTGTCGTAGCCGGCCCCGCAGCGGCCGATGACCCGCAGGCCGGGGGAGGCCCCGATCACCTCGGCCGTGAACGGATCGGTCCCCGCGACGATGCCGGCGGCCTCCGCGTCGGCCACGGCCGCCCGCAGCGAACGGCCCGCCGCGCGCCGGTCCGCGGCCCGCGCGAAGACGGTACGCAGCCCGGCGGCGCGCAGCAGCTGGTCGACCTCGTCGCCGGGTTCGAGATACGCCGTGGTCACGAGCACGCACAACGTCTTGTCGTCGCCCATCAGATCCTCCACGATCTCTCGCTATACTATAGCGATGAGCAAAATAGTATAGGATTGGACGGTGATCAAGAGGGTGAGGAGCTGCGCTAGGGTCGGGCACCGAAGGAGGCATTGATGGCTACGACTCGCCCGTCCGGGCGCCAACCCCTGGCCGACAAGATGTACGAGGTGCTCCTCGGCCAGTTCATGGACGGTCTGTGGTCCCCGGGCCAGTCCCTCAACATCGGCGCGCTCTCCCGCGAGCTCGACGTCAGCCAGACGCCGCTGCGCGAGGCCCTCGCCCGCCTCGAACACACGGGCCTGGTACGCCGCGAGGCCCTCAAGGGCTACCGCGTCGCCCCGCTCTTCACCGAGCGCGAGCTGATCAAGCTGATGGACGCCCGCCTCGTCCTGGAACCGGCGATGGTCCACGAGGCGGCCCGCCGCACCACGCCGGAGTTCCTGGACGAGCTCAAGGAGAGCATCGAGGAGCTGAAGCGCTGCGCGGCCGCGCCCCGTTCGACCTCCGTACGTGCCTACTGGGCCGCCGACGAACGCTTCCACCTGCGCATCGCCGCCCAGTGCGACAACCCGTTCCTGGAGACCGCGTACCGCTCTCTCGGCGGCCACGTCCAGCGCTTCCGCCTCTTCACTGAGCTGGGTTCCTCGGAGGCCGAATCCCCGGCGCGGGAGCACGCCGCCGTCCACGAGGCCATGGCGTCGGGCGACGCGGAGGGCGCGGCGAAGAAGATGCGGCAGCACATCGAGAACGCCAAGGCGCGGGCCTTGAGCGACCGGCAGGCGGTGGCGGAGGGCTGAGCGGCGGGCCTGCCTGGGCCCGCCGGGGCCGACTTGGGCCCGCCGCTCGCCGTGGCCGGTCAGCCCTGCGGCGGCTCGACGGCTCAGCCCTGCGGCAGCTCGACGACCTGGTCCCCGTCGGGGACGTCCGTCACCGTCACGGCGCCCTCCGGCACCCCGAGCCCCTGCGCCACGGCCTTCGTGAGCCCGGCGAAGTCCTGCCCCTCGGGCACGGGCACCTGCTCGCCCTCGCCATAGCTCTCGATGGCCTTGATGAAGTAGCTGGGGTGCCAGGCGCCGACCGCGCCCTTGACCTCCACCGAGGCCGCCGCATGGTTGCCGAGCACGCTCTTGACCCGGCCCAGGATCTGGTCCGAACGCAGCTCGCCCGGCACCTGGAAGAGGCTCGCATGCGCGGCCACCGCGCCGCCCGAGCGCAGGTGGACGGTGATGGTCAGACAGCTGGTGACACTGGGATACCGGATGACGCCACCGGCGGGCGCCTCCTTGACCTGGCCCTCCGTCACCACGGTGTCGGCGGAGGCGGTTGTCTTGGACACCCCGTGCACCCCGTGCACCCCGTGCACCCCGTGCACTCCGGGCACCTCGGATGCCGAGGACACCGCGGCCGTGACCGGACGACCGCCGACCGAGGTCCCGGTGGCCGCGTGGGCGGTGGCGGAGCCCGCGAGGCAGACCACGGCCGCGAGGCCGGCCACCGCGGCCGAGGGGACGAGCCGCCGGGCCCGGCGGGGTACGCGTACGGACAACTCACGTATGGACAAGAACGGCTCCTGGCTGAGAGACCTGCAGGGATCACCCGCGGCGGACTCAGCCGGGGGCGACCGGCCACTCTATGCTCCGGAGCGCGGTCGGCGGATCTTGGCGCCGTACGCGTGGCTGACGGCCATCGTCATGAGCACCCTGCGGTCGGAGGGTGGCCGCCGGGCTTGTGGGCCGATCGGGCGAGATGGCGTGCGGGCCGGCGCGGAGGAGGTACAGGCAGTACGTGACCCAACACTTCATCCTCGCGGCGGGCGCCGGCACATCCGTGCTGCTCGTCATCATCGGGCTCGTGATCGTGGCGTTGCTGCTCCTTCTCCTCCGGAACGGCAAGCGGCGCGTGCAGCAGCGCCCCAACCCCCCACAGACACCGCAGCCGCGTGCCGACTCGTGGGACACGCCGGACTCGGAGGACAAGGACTGAGCGGGCGCCGGGCCCTCACGCCGGTGAGCCGACGCGCTGCTCCGCCTTCTCCGCCTTCTCGGCCTTCTCTGAGCGGAGCTGGCGGATGGACAGCGGCGAGGTCCACACCTCGTGGCCGTCGGCGGTCAGCTCCTTGAGCTTCTTCAGGTGGTGCTCAAGGACGGACGCGTCCGCCCCGGCGTCCCGGGACGCGTCCACCATGTTGGTGACGCCCGCGATCTGGACGTCGAGACCCTGGGAGATCCGGGCCGGAGTGCCGTCCGCGCGCTCGGCGTCGATGTCGGCGGCCAGGGCGGGGAAAATCTTGATCATGTTGGTGAACCAGGGCACCACATGCTCGGTGACGCCCACCGCGCTGCCGCCCGTACGCGAGACGGCCATCGCGACGGCTTGGTGGAAGCCGCTGAACAGCGCCTCCATGCCGCTGAGCAGGGCGAGGTCGTAGAGCGACGCGAGACCGACGTCGGTGCCGAGGTACGTGGCGGCACCCATCACCTCAAGGTCCCCTTGGTGCGCGTCGAACACCCGCCGCTCACCGCTGTAGAAGACGAACGCCTCCGGGGAGGCCACCGTCGACGGAATGGCCATGATCCCGCCGTCGAGATAGTCGGCGCCGAGCCCCGTGACCCACACGGCGGTCTCGGCGGCCTGGGCGGGCGTTCCGTTGGTGAGGTTGACCAGGGTCCGCCCCCGCAGTTCCCCGGCGACGGGCCTGAGGGACTGCCGTACGACGTCGTAGTCAAGGAGGCAGACGATCAGCAGCGAACTGCCGCGCACCGCCTCGCCGATGGACCCGGCCCGCACGGCCCCGCGCTCGACGAGGTCGTCGGCCTTGGCGGCCGTGCGGTTCCAGACGACGACCTCCCGTCCCGAGTCGAGCAGGGCGGATGCGAGCGCATGCCCCATGTCCCCGAGCCCGATCACACTCACACGTGCCGTGCCGCTCATGGCGTACTCCTGTCCTCATGGCAGTGAACGTCGGTGCGTTCCACCCTTGTTGGCCGCATGCCGGAGGACAAGTACGCACTAAAAAGTCAGGTACGCACTGATCGGTATGTGTCCGGAGCGCCGGGCTCAGGTGTGTCGGCCCCAGTGTCCGCGGTGGACGACCTCATCCGCGCCGCGGCGGCGCGCGTCGATACGAGGGCTCTGCGGGGGTGCGTCGTCGGCGCGGTAGCCGACCGTGATCCCGCCGATGGGGGCGTACGCGTCGGGGATCCCGAACTCGGTACGGAACGGCCCGAGATGCTCGGGCGCGATGCCGAAGAAGCACGCGCCCAGACCCTCGTCGACGGCGGTCAGGAGCATGAGCAGGGCGGCCATCCCCGTGTCGATGTGCCAGTACGGCGCGGGCCAGCGGGCCTCGGAGCGGTCCTCCCACCCCTTGTCCGGCTCGGCGTAGCGCTCGAGGTAGGCCGCCTTGTGGGCCAGCGGCACCACGACCAGCGGGGCGTCCTGCATGGTCGGCGTCTGCTCGACCCGGGTGGGCACGAACGGCCAGAAGCGGGCGCGGTCTGCTGGGGCGGTCAGGGCGAGGAACGCCCAGCCCTGGGAGAAACCGGCCGACGGGGCACGCAGGGCGGAGGCGAGCACGCGCTCGACCACGTCAGGGGCGAGCGGCTTGTCGGAGTAGTGCCGAACCATGCGCCGCCGACGGACCACTTCGGAGAACTCCATGGCCAGGCATCCTGCCACGGGTGCCTGGCGGGGCCCAGACAGGTGACCGGGTTCACCGTACGAGGGCAACCTCAGACGACGCGGATGCACGCGGGTGGGATGTCGATGCTGGTGCCGATATGCCCGAGGGCTTTGGTGGCCGCCCCCGGGCATCCTCCAACTCGGCTGCCTTCAGCGGGATGATCCTTGGCGAAACGCCCACCCCGATGGGGTCACCGACCGGAACCCGGGAAGTCGTTGGTCAGGTGGCGTGCCACTGCTGATGGCTTGCACCCGAGCAGTCCTTGAGTATGACCGAGGCTCCCTGCCACCAGTTCGCTTCAGCGATGGTCAGACACCGATGGTTGAGGTCGCTGTGGAGCTCGGTGCCGTTCCAGTGCCAGCCCTGCCGGGGCAGCCCGGCGCAGCCGAACACCTGGATCGCCGCCCCGTTGTCACCGTTGTCGATGGCTGGCTCAAGGCATTTGTTGCTCAGGTCGCTGCGGTACCCGGTGCCGTTTCGCGTCCAGAGCCGGCTGGGAGAACCGTCGCAGTCGTACATCTGCACGGAGGCGCCGTCGCCGGTGTTCAGATGGGCGACGTTGAGGCATCTGTTGTTGTAGTTGGAGACGATCTGCGAACCGGCCGCCGCCTTGTGTCTCTCCTTGCGGGCTGTGTCCGCGGACGCCGACGACGAGACGGAGGCGAAGGTGATCGCCAGCCCAACCGCCGCCAGCAATCCCACTGACTGATACGTCTTGCGCATGTTCTCCCCCTCAGGGACATGTGCACGGAAACACCTCGCCCGACGATGCTCCCGGCGGCGCGGCTCTACAAGGCGTGTTCCACTCAGCAGACCAGCGCCCGGCGAATGTCCGACTATCACCGGGCCTCGGCTGGAAACGCCCAGCGGTGCCGCCCTCGGCAACCTCCGCGAAGCCGTCGAGAGCATCGCCGAGGCGTATGCCCGTGGGTCGCCGGGCCAGCCAGTTCGATCCGTCGGTATGCGGCACCTACGCCCAGCCCTTGCACTTTGCGTCACCACCGAATGTGCTCCAGGGCCGTCACATTGACCGTCCCGTCCGGGACGACACGGCTGAAAGTGAAAAGTACCTCGATCACATCGATAAGTGACATGACTTCAGAATCCAGGATTCATACGCTGGTTGCGTCGCTCGTATATCAGTCTCGCGCCACGGAAACCCAAGCGGCCACGAGTATCCTCGGGAGCCTCCAGTGAGAAGTGCAAGGATTGCGCTGTGCGCTCTGCTCATCACCGGAGCCGTCGGCCTCTCGCCCACCACCGCATCGTCGACCTCGTCGGCGCCGTCGGCACCCCGGAGCGCGTTCGCCCTGTCCAGCACGGCTTTCGCCAACGGCGGCGTCATTCCCAAGGTCCACGAGTGCACCAGCGGCGGAGGCAGCGACCCCGCCAAGAGGAACGAATCCCCTCCCTTGACCTGGTCGGGTGCTCCGGCCGCCGCCAAGAGCTACGCCATCGTGATGCGCGATCTCGACAACTCCAACCTCATCCACTGGGTCATCTACGACATCCCGGCGAGCACCACCTCGCTCTCGCAGAACGTCGACCATGAATACCGGCCCTCGACCCCGGCAGGAGCCAGGCAGGTCTACTACCGCGGCAGCGCGAACCTCTACGGCTACCAAGGGCCGTGCTCGCCCTCGACGGTGAACACCTACGAGTTCGTCGTCCACGCGCTCAACCAGGCGTCGTTGACCAACCTGAACTCCAGCTCGTCGACCCGGACCGCCGCCAGGGCGATCGACGCGGCGACGATCGGCTCGGCCAGGATCACCGGCGAGTCATAGCGCTGCCGACCGCTCCCACCGCGGCCGTCCGTCTCGCGCGGCCTCTTGCGCGTCAGTCCGGCAGCCAGTGCAGCTCGTGCGCCAGGGTTTTGGCGACGGCACGGATGCGGTGGTGCAGCGGCGACTGCTCGTGTGGGAGGACCAGGTGGATCGTCAGGCTGGGCGCGCCCCGCAGCGGTCGCCAGGTGAGACCGTCCGGTTGTGCCGTGGCCGCGGCTTCTCCGGCCGGGGCGAGGGTGACCCCGTCGCGCAGGTCGCGCTGAGACATGTCGAAAGAGACCGCGGGCGTGTGGAACCGGGGGTGTGGTCGGGTGTCTCGGAACAGTGCGGACAGCTGATCGTGGATCACGGGGTTGGCCGCACGGTCCGGGAGGCGCAGCGGATACGCGGCCGCGTCGGCGATCTCGATCTCCGGGTGTTCGGCCAGCGGATGGTGCCGCGCCAGCTGGACCCCGATGCGCGCACGCCGCAGCAGGAACCGGCGCACGCCACGGCCCGGCTGTTCACCGCGGGTGATCCCGGCATCGATGCGGCCGTCGGCGACCGCGGGGGAGATCTCCGGTGTCGCCATCGGGACCGCGCCGACCTCGAGTCCGCTGTTGCCGCGAATCAGCCTGTCCACCAGGGCCGGTACCGTCTCGGCCCCCGTGCTGAGGCTGTATCCGATGCGCAGCGTGCCCAGTTCACCGGCCGCCGCGCTCCGGGCGGTGTCCCATGCCCGGTCCAGCGCCGCCAGGGCGGGCGGCGCGGACTCCGCCAAAGCCGTACCGGCCGTGGTCAATACGACGCTGCGCGTGTTGCGGACCAGCAGGGCCGTACCGAGTTCCGCCTCCAGTCGGCGCATCCGGGCGCTGAGTGCGGGCTGTGCGATACCGATCCGTGCGGCCGCGCGGGTGAAGTTCAACTCCTGTGCCAGCACCAGGAAGTACCGCAGGCTCACCGTATCCGGCGCCACGTGCCCTCCCCGCCGATTGATAACGATCCGTTCTGAGTCTATCCCGCACCGGTCTTTCCCTCGGCCGCACATCGAGCCCTAACCTGCGCATACGACGATCCAACTGGCCGCAGTACCCGTCGCCGGGATCGATCGATCCGAGTGTCAATTCGAAGTCGGACGTGTCCGGCCGAGCACAGGAGGTTTCCATGGCCAAGGGCTACTGGGTCAGTGTCTACCCCGCCATTTCCGACCCTGAGAGCCTGACTGCCTACGACAGGCTGGCCGGTCTGGCCGTCCAGGCCGGGGGCGGGCGCGTCCTGTCCCGGATCCCGTCCCGTGGCGGTCGAGTCGTCGCCTACGAGGCCGGAATCACACAACGCGTCGTTCTGATCGAGTTCGACAGCCTTGAACAGGCCGTCGCGGCATACGAGAGCGAGGCATACCAGAAGGCGCTGGTGGCTCTCCCCGACGGCGTCGAACGCGACTTCCGCATCATCGAAGGCATCGACTGACCGGCGGCCCAGCCATCGCTGAGCATCCGTAAGCCGGCCGCCTGGCCACACCACAGGCACCACTCTCACCCGAAAGCTCGGGCAGGGTGTCACACACTGCCCAGGCCACGCCCTTGCGCAGGACATACACGATCCCGGCCGGCGCAGCACGGTCGTCGACCGGCTTCCGTCCAGCAAACCGGTGCCGCCGCAGCGGCCGGGTCGGAATCAGCGGGGCTGTCCGCTCCCACAGGTCATCGGGCACAAGATCGCTGTTCACGCCGGAAGCGTGCCGGAACAAAGCGGTTGAGGGGGGCGAATCGGCCCGGCACACTCGCCCGATGAGCCACAGCACAACGCCGGGCGGCTGGGACGGACCCTGGTACCGCGTCCACACAGAGCAGTTCGAGGCCGCGTTTCTGCCGAATGCCGGCGAGGACTTGGAGTTGGTGGACAACGTCGACGTCTTCGTGGACCTCACGGACGGCTCCCGGTGGAGCGCGACGATCATCACCCTCGCCCAGGTCGAAGGCCTCATGAAGCGATGGGCCACCGACGGGGAAGCCCTCACGGGCCGCTACTTCTGGTGCCCGGACGGGGTCATCGTCCGCGATCCCGGCATCAGCAACATGGCCCAGGTCCTCACCGGTCTGATCGAGAACGGCGAGTTCACGCAGATCCTTCAACGCCTGGACGACTGATAGCCGCCCGGCCTGCACGTCTCATTCTGAAACGATGAGTAAGCCTTGCTCATGTGGGGTTGCATCCACATCTTCCGGAGGTGTCTCGCCAAGGCCCGCACCAGATCAGAACGGCAGCGGCTCGGCACTGAGTGATTCTCTGTAACCCAGAGACCAGTTCCCAGGGACGGTCTCGCAGATCGCATCCAGATCAGTGCGGGTCCGGCCCCGGACGTGCAGCCAGCTGTGGACGCCCGAGCCGTCTTGGCGTTGTACAGCCGTCCGTCACCGCCGGACAGCGTCTCGCTCAGCACAAGCTCGGCGCAGGCCAAGGACACCGCCGCAGTCGTCACGCACGCACACCTCGTACGGCGACAACAGCGGGTCCTGGTTGGCAACAAAGTCGGGCCGGGTGCCCACGAGCCCGTAGAACTCCCGCAGTGCAGTGGGGAGGGGGGCGGCCGAGCATCGCCTTCGCCTGCGCCAGTTCCACCGTGGACGTGCCGTCGTCCTCGGTCAATCGAGGACGACCCGCCATGGATCCGAGCGGGCCATGCCCCGACCACCAAGATCGTGTTTACGACCTCAAAGAATGGTGCTCAGGAGTTGAGCGTCGCCTGCAAGTCGTCCCGGCCGCATGTGCCCGTCTTGCGGAACATGGCCTTGAGGTGGGTGTTGACCGTGTGTACGGACACGTCAAGGATTCTGGCGATCTGTTTGGGTGCCGCGCCCGAGCACAGCCGCTCGACGACTTCGCGCTCGCGGGCCGTCAGGCGGTGCCACGCCGCGAACGTGGGCAGCAGCAGTGCTCCTGTCGCCTCTTGGATGACCACCGCGACCTCGCCCTTGCCCGCGTCGTCCAGGCACTGGGCGTGCACCGCGATGCGGCGGCCGAGGAACGCGGCGGGGCTGCAGGCCAGGGCGGGCGGGGCGGCCGGGTCGGCGGCGTGGCGGCGGGCTGCCAGCGAGATCTCGCGCATCGACGCGCTCGGCATCCACTCCGGTGCCAAGCCCCGCCCGGGGTGGATCTCGTCCAGCCACGCACGTGCTTGCGGACTTGCTGAGCGCACCTGGTCATCGGCGCCGACGAGGACCACCCCGGGCGGCAGATAGCGGCCGCCCGCGCGCGGGGCGCTCGCGGTGGCGTACCCGCGCAGCAGGGCGATCAGCGGGGCGGAGAGCTCGCCGACTCGCCGTGCGTCGTCCTGCTCGAAAGGGCTGCGGCCCGCCTCCCGCACGAGGGCGAGCAACCCCCACGGCAGCCGAGGGCCCTCGCGCAGCAGCAGCCGCAGTTCACTGCCCGCACCGTGCGCCGCGAGAGTGCGCGACGCCTGCCGGTGCCCTGGGGCGGCGCCGTGGTCCCTGGCGACGTCGCCGCCGAGCAGGCCCGTCGGCGTCGCAAGGCGAGCGATGTCCGCCGGGCTGAACGGATCGTCCCCGAGGTAGGAGTCCCGCAGCTGCGCGTGGAGCAGCGAGGGCGGAAACCCGTGCAGGAATCCGTACGAGACCGCCCCCGTGGCGGGGTTCATCCCGAACAGGCGTAACGCGTCGTGCGCGATCCAGGGTCTGAGCACCTGCGAGACGAGCTCGGCCAGCTCGTCCCGGACGAAGCGCTCCCCGGTCGCACCTTGCAGAGTACGAGCCAGTCGGCTCACGTCCCCCATGCGGTGCAGTATCCGCAGAATCCGCGCAGCCGGTGACCGGACGGACGCGAACGAGCCAGTGCGCGGGCGGACCGGCGCGGGGCCGGGTCAGGCGTGCGGGACCACCGCGACGGGGCAGGGAGCGTGGTGCAGGGCGGCATGCGCGACGGAGCCGATGCGCGTGCCGATGGGGGAGCGGTGTGCCCTGCGGCCGACGACGAGCAACTGTGCGTCGGCGGCGGCCGCCAGCAGGACCTGGCCCGCGCTGCCGATCTCCACATGTTCGGTCACCGGCACGTCGGGGAACCGCTCACGCCACGGGGCGAGGGCCTGGGACAGGGCCTTCTTCTCGTACGGCTCCAGACCGCCCGCCTCGTCCGCCAGGCGCATCGTGTCGGGCGTGTAGGCGTACAAGGGCGGCAGGTTCCACGCCCTGACCGCGCGCACGGCCGCACCCCGGACGGCCGCGGCTTCGAAGGCGAACCGCAGGATCGCCTCGCTGTCGGCCGCGTCCCCGTGCTGCCCCACGACCACGTCGCCCTCCGCCGAGCCGACCCCGGCCCGTACGGACACCACGGGGCACGCCGCCTCGGCGATCACCTGCTGGCCTACGGAGCCGAGCAGGAAGCCGACGAGAGCCCCGTGCCCCCGCGAGCCCAGGACCAGCATCTCGGCCCCCTCGGCGCCCTCCGCTCCCTCGGCCGCGCCGGACAGCGCGGCGACGGCCGTGTCGTGCACGAGCTCGGAGTCGACCGCGAGATCCGGGTGCCGTCCGGCCACCCGTGTGACGGCCTCGCGCAGGATGCCGTCGGCGGCCTTCGCCTGCTCGCCCTCGTCCTGGGTGACGGGCACGCCGAGGGTCTGCCAGAGCCAGGCGTGCACGATGCGCAACGACACGTCGCGAAGAGCGGCCTCGCGCGCCGCCCAGTCGGCCGCTGCCAGGCTCTCTGCGGATCCGTCCACTCCGACGGCGATGACGCGGGTCATGGAACCTCCGTACGCTCCGGGGACGGCCCTCCGGCCGGCCCTCCTGTTGCTGTCCTCTCTCTGTTCTCCTTCTCGTCTTGAGGATCGGCAACCGGGACCTTTGGCACGGATCGGTGTGCCTGTTCCACCGGGCGGGCGGACGAGCCGTGGGACGCGCGGGCCGCGGTGGGGCCAATTCCTCGGCCAGGGCGCGGAGTTGCCGACTCCGCCGCATCGGCGGCACGCCGCTAGAGTGAACCGATGACCTCCTCGCCGGACCATCCGCCGCGACTGATCAGCGAAGACGACCGCGACATGGCCGTGCGGCGCCTTCAGGAGGCGTACGCCGAAGGGCTCATCTCGCACGAGGAGATGGACGAACGCCTCCACCAGGCGCTCATCGCCAAGGTGCACACCGAGCTCGTCCCTGCGCTGGCCTCGCTCCCAGAGGTCCCAGAGGTCCCAGAGGTCCCAGAGGTCCCAGAGGTCCCAGAGGTCCCGGAGCCCCCGGAGACCCCGGAGGAGAAGGAGGGCGCCGCCTCGACGATCTCCGTCGCCAGCGGGCGGATCCTGCGCCGCGGCGCATGGCGGGTGCCGCGGTTCCTCAAGGTCGAGTCCTCGTTCGCCAGGGTCCACCTGGACCTCTCCCGCGCGGTCATCGAGCACGAGGTGGTCGACATCGAGCTGCAGCTCGGCTCCGGCAGGGCCAGGATCACGGTGCCCCGCGACGCGATCGTCGACATCGATGATCTGCGGACCACGTGGAAGGACGCGCGCTACGTACCCCGGCGGCCCGCGGGCCCCGGCGGGCCGAGGATCCGGATCTCCGGGACCATGGGGTTCGGACGGCTGAGGGTCCGCCACGCGCGACGCTAGGTGCTCAGGCCTCGCGTGAGCCGGGCGAGCTGCTTGTCGATCACCACGTCGAGCGGGAACCGGGGAGCGTGCTGAGCGCCCCGGTCGCTGATGTCCACGGTGAGGGCGCCCACGCGTACCAGGGTGTGGTGGTCGGTCAGGACGGTGCCGTTCGGGCCGGTCATGCTCAGGGCGAAGGCGACGGCCTCGTCACCGAGCGCGGGGGCCTTGGCCGGTGTGATACGGGAATTGAGCGTTCCCTCAGGGGTCTTCCCGCGCAACGTCCCGCAGGTCGTGAGGCCTTCCTTGAGCCGTTGGAACTGCTGCGGCGCGTCGGCGTCGGGGTACGAGGCCAGCCAGGTCCGGGCGGCCCAGCGGTTGTTCCGCCACCAGAAGTCCTGGATCACGGAGGTGGACGCGTGCTGCGCCACGAGCGTGTCGAACACCTTCTGGCAGTCCCGGCCCGTGACCCGAACCTCCGGGTCGTACCGGCGGACCGGGCCTTGCACGGGCGCGCTGTCAGCCTGCGGCACGTCCTGCTTGCGCAGCAGCAGGGACTTCAACTGCGCGGCCGTCAGCGGCCGAGACGCCGAGGGCGAGGGCGAGGACGCGGGCGTGGGCGACGCCGATGTCGACGCGGATGCCGACTCCGACTCCGACTCAGACACCGACGGGGCATCCGTCTGCTTCTTCTCCGGGTGCGCGGTCGAATCCTCCGCCGCGCACCCGGAGACGACGAACACCCCGGCCGCTATCGCCGTGCTCGCTGCTCTGCCATACCTCGTCCACACGGCCCTACCCCTTGATCTGTTTCGCTCGGGACGGGCAGACGTTACGGCCCGGCGGCACTGTTTGACCACCGGGACCAGCCTGACCACCGGGACCGGCACACCCTGAGCCGTGCCGTACCGCATGGGTCAGCGCAGCCGGGCCCGTACGTCCGCCGCCTGGGCGCGGCGGCTCTGCGCCTCGTACAGCGCAAGGGCCTGCTGCCAGGCCGCGCGGGCCTGCGCGGTCTGGCCCAGGGCGTGGCGGGTCTCGGCCAGGTTGGCGAGGGTGTCGGCCTCGTTGGTGGCGTCCGCGTGCTCGCGGAAGAGGGCCAGGGCCTGCTCGTAGTACTCCACGGCCTGGGGGAGCCGACCGGTGTGGTGGGCGATGTAGCCGAGGCTGTCGAGCGTGGAGGCGGTGTCGGCGGGGCGGGCGTGTTCACGGTAGAGGCGCAGCGCCTGCTCGCAGTGGGCGCGCGCCTGCGGATAGCGGCCGAGGCGGGCGTGCATCCAGCCGACGGCGTTGAGCTGGTTGGCGTGCCAGAAGGGGTTGTCGAGGCGCCGGTACAGGTCGAGGGCGCGCTGCGCGTGCGCGAAGGCGCGCCCGTCGTCGCCGTACTGCTCCCAGACCCGGCCGAGGGTGCGGCAGATGTGGGCCTGGCCCGCGATGTCGTCGGTGCGTTCGGACAGGGCGAGGGCCTGGCCGAGGTGGTCGAGGGCCTCGCTGTGGTCGCCGGTCAGGGAGCGGGCGTGGCCGAGGCGCCAGTGGGCCAGGGCCCGTGGGGCGGGGCTTTCGCCGTGGTGTTCGGCGGCCGTGAGGGCGGCCCGCCAGGCGGTGAGGTACTCGGTGAGGTGGTAGCCGCCCTGGTGGTACGAGATGAGTGTCCAGGCCAGTTGCCAGACCTGGGGAAGGCGGCCGGTGGCCAGGGCGAGGGACTGGACGGCGAGCAGGCAGGCGTGTTCGGCGTCGAACCACTGGAGGGCGGTCGCGGTGTCCGGCGGACGCAGCGGGCTGCACCCGGGGGCGGGCGGCTCCGGCTTGAAGGCGAAAGGCGTGTTCGGCCCGTCGAGGAGCCGGTTGGCCGCGTACGCGGTGTGCAGGTGGAAGTCGACGAGCCGGTCGAGGGCGGCTTCGGTGACCTGGCCGGGCTGATGGCGGGCGGCTTCGGTGGCCTGGGCAGCCTGGGGGCGGGTGGGTCCGGTGACCGGGTCGGGCTGCTGGCGGGCGACTTCGGCGGCGTACAGGCGGACCAGGTCGTGCATGCGGTAGCGCCCCGGGACGTCCTGCCGCACCAGGTGGGCGGCCTCCAGCTCCGCGAGCAGCGGGCGGGCGTCCGGCTCGTGGAGTGCCGCGAGGCTCGCCGCGGCGGCGAGGCCGATGTCCGGGCCCGGCACGAGGCCGAGGAGGGCGAACAGGGTCGCGGCCCGCGGCGTGAGCGCGCGGTACGAGGCGGCGAAGGCCGCGCGCAGGCTCGCGGTGAGGTCGCCCGCGTCCAGGGCGTCGAGGCGGTCGGTGGCCTCGCGCAGCTCCGCGGCCAGGACGGCGAGCGGGAAGTCCGGGTGGGTGGCGGCGCGGGCGGCCACGATGCCCAGGGCCAGCGGCAGGCCCGCGCAGTGGTCCACGAGCGCGGCCACGGCCTCGGGCTCGGCGCCGACGCGGGGCACGCCGAGGTGGCTGACCAGCAGGTGGTGCGCGTCGGTCCGACCGAGGACGTCGAGCGGCAGCGGCCGGGCGCCGTGCGTGGTGACGAGTGCGGTCAGGCGGCTGCGGCTGGTGATCAGGACGGTGCTGGCGGGGCTGCCCGGCAGCAGGGGGCGTACCTGGTCGGCGTCGCGGGCGTTGTCGAGGACGATGAGGATCCGCCGCTCGGCGACGAGGCTGCGGTAGAGCGCCGTCTGCGCGTCCAGGTGCGGCGGGATGCCGTCCGGGTCGGCGCCCAGCGCGTCGAGGAACCCGCGTACCGCCGTGGCCACGGGCATCGGCCGTGCGGCCGGGTCGAAGCCGCGCAGGTTCACATACAGCTGTCCGTCCGGGAAGCGGTGCGCGTTCTCGTGCGCCCAGCGCACGGCGAGCCAGGTCTTGCCGACGCCGCCGATACCGCCGATCGCCGAGATCACCACGGTCCCGCCCGGGCCGCCGCCCGCGTCCGCCGAGCCGTCCAGGGCCTTGGTGAGCTGGTCCAGTTCCTTGCCGCGCCCGGTGAACACCCCGGGTGAGGCGGGCAGTTGACGGGGTACGGGCGGTGGCGGGGCGGCGGCGGTGGGGGAGTGCGGCGGGGTGAGGTGGGGGTCGCCGGTGAGGATGCGCTGGTGGAGTTCCTGCAAGGGGGTCCCGGGGTCGACGCCGAGCTCCTCGGCGAGGCGTTCCCTGGTGCGCCGGTAGTGGCCCAGGGCGTCCGCCGACCGGCCGGACCCGTGCAGGGCGAGCATCAGCTGGCCGGCGAGGCGCTCGTCCAGGGGGTGCGCCTCCGCTGTCGCGGTGAGTTCGGCGAGGAGTGCGCCGTGGCGGCCCTGCCTCAGGGCGAGGTCGTTGCGGTCGAGCTCGGCCGCGAGCCGTTCGCGGGCGAGGGTCTCGCGCAGCGCGTTGAACCAGGGCGTGTCCAGGCCTGCGAAGGCCTCGCCCCGCCACTCGCCGAGCGCCTGCCCGTACCGGGCCAGGGCGGCTTCGCCGTCCCCGGCGGCCCTGGCCTGTGCCACCAGGTCACGGAAGCGGTGCAGGTCCACGGCCGCGGGGTCGACGGTGAGGCGGTATCCGCCGGGCTCCTTGTCGATGCGCGCCCCGGCCCCTTCGGCCTGCTGCAGGGCTTGGCGCAAGCGGGACAGATAGCTGTAGAGGGTGGAGCGGAAGCGCTGCGGGGGCCGGTCCGCCCAGACGCGGTCGGCCAGTTGGTCCACCGGAACGGTGCGGTTGGCGTCCACCAGCAGCGCCGCGAGGACCTGGCGCTGCCTCAGGTGCCCGATGGCGAGCGGGTGACCGTCCACCCGGACCTCGATGTCGCCGAGTACCGCGAATCGTGCCGTCACCGCGCCGGCCCTCCTGCCCCCGTCGCCCGCTCGCCGTCGCCCGGACGTCCCGGACGTCGAGGAGGCGCTGCCTCATGAGTTGCTGCCTCATGAGTTGCTGTCTCATGACGCGCTGTCTCATGAGCTGCCGCCCCATGAGGCGCTGACTCACCACCCTGAGCTGGTCATTCAAGGTTTGTCCAAGGTTTGTCCAGGGTCAAGGTTTGTTCGGGGTCGGCCGAAAACGGCGGCCCGGGCGGCTCGCGCACACGGCGGACGCTCCGCCACCGGTGTCCCCGGGCCCCGAGCAGGAACTGTGAAGCGAATCACAGGCGCGGCCTGTCACGGTTTCCCGACGCGACGTGTCTCGATGGGCGTCCGTAGAGAGGAGCCGGATGTGATGACGGACCTGACGTCGGCGTCGATGCCCGAGTCGATGCCCGCGTGCCCCTGTGTGCCCGGGGTGGGGGCAGGTCATGGCTGAGGACGCCTTCACCGAGCACCGCGCGCTGCTGTTCACCATCGCCTACGAGATGCTGGGCAGCGCCGCCGACGCCGAGGACGTGCTGCAGGAGAGCTATCTGCGGTGGAGCGCGGTCGACCAGGGCACGATCGAGCACCCGCGCGCCTATCTGGTGCGCATGGTGACCCGACAGGCCCTCAACCACCTGCGCGCGGTCAAGGCGCGGCGCGAGGAGTACGTCGGCACGTGGCTGCCCGAGCCGATCCGCACCGCGCCCGAGGTGAGCGACGACGCGATCCTGGCCGAGTCGGTGTCGATGGCCATGATGCTGGTCCTGGAGACCCTGAACCCGACCGAGCGCGCAGTGTTCGTGCTGCACGACGTGTTCGGCTACACCCACGGCGAGATCGCCGACTCGGTCGGCAAGAGCGAGGTCACCGTCCGGCAGATCGCCCACCGCGCACGCCGCCACGTGCACGCGCGCCGCCGCCGCTTCGAGCCCGACTCCGACGGCACCCGGGAGATCGTCCAGCGGTTCATGCTCGCCGCGGCGACCGGCGAGGTCCAGGTCCTGATGGACCTGCTCGCGCCCGACGTCGTGCAGATCTCCGACGGGGGCGGGAAGGTGATCGCCGCCCGGCGCCCCGTCACCGGCGCCGCCGACGTCGCCCGTTTCGTCCTCGGCGTCATGCGCACCACCACCGCGACCACCCAGGTCGAGCACGCCGTCTACAACGGCATGCCCGCGGCGCGGTTCGTCACCGACGGCGAACTCGACTGGCTGGTCGCCTTCGAGATCCACGACGGGCGGATCACCGGCCTCTACGGCATCCGCAACCCGGACAAGCTGCACCGCGCCGACGCGGTGCGTTCCCTCGACCGAGGAGAGGACACGACATGGAGACCGTGACCGTCGAGCGCACCATCGACGCCCCGATCGAGGACGTGTTCGCCTGGCTCACCACGACCACCAACTACACGCGCTCGCCGCTGGTCCTGCGCTGCCGCCTGACCCGGCGCGGCGACGGCGCGCCCTACGGGGTCGGCGCGGTACGCAGCCACCTCTGGCTGATCGGCTGGCTCCGGGAGCGCATCACCCGCTACGACGCGCCGTACGCCACCGAGTACGTCGTCGAGCGCAGCCTGCCGCCGTCCCGGCACGAACTCGGCCGCATGACCTTCACGGAGGTGGACGGCGGCACCCGGGTGTGCTGGACCACCCGCGCCGAGATGCGGATGCCGCTGCTCGGCCCCGTCCTCACCCGGCGCCTCGTACGGCCGATGATCACCCGTTCCTTCGCCAGCATCCTCGCCGCGGCCGACGCGGCGCTCGCCCGGCCGAAGACGTTTGACCTTGACACTGGCGGCAGGGTTTGAGACTCGCCGCATGAACAACGCGGAGCACGACAACAACGCAGCGCACGACAACAACGCAGACCGCGACAACAACGCGGCGCACGACGTCGAACAGAACACAGAGCAGCACGCCGGGCAGCACGCCGGGCAGCACGCGGAGGCCGACAGGGTCGTCATCGTCACCGGCGCCGGTACGGGCATCGGGCGGGCCACCGCCCGCGCGTTCGCGGCGGCGGGCGCGCGGGTGGTCGCCGTCGGCCGGCGGCCGGGCCCGCTGGCCGAGACGGCACAAGGCCACGAGGGGATCACTCCGTACGCCGCCGACATCACCGCCGACGGCGCCCCCGAGGACATCGTGGGGCACGCGCTCACGCGGTACGGGCGACTGGACGTGCTGGTCAACAACGCCGGGATCGTCCTCGGCGGCGACGGCACCCTGAACAAGGAGGCCATCACTCCGCTCCTGGCGACCAACCTCGTCGCGCCCACGCTGCTGACCCAGGCGGCCCTGCCCCACCTGGAGAAGACCGGCGGCGTCGTGGTCAACGTCTCCACCTCGATCGGCCAGCGCGGCTGGCCCTGGCCGGGCACCGCCCTGTACGCCGCGACGAAGGCCGGACTCGAACTGCTCACCCGCAGCTGGGCGGTGGCGTTCGCGCCACGCGGCGTCCGCGTGGTGGCCGTCGCGCCCGGCGCCGTCGAGACCCCGATCAGCGAGCACCAGGGCCTGTCGCCCGAGACCGCGGCCGCCATCCGGGACTGGCAGATCGCCCACACCCCCATGGGCCGCAGGGGCCGCCCCGAGGAGGTGGCCTGGGCCGTCACGGGACTGGCCGCGCCGTCGGCCTCGTTCGTGACCGGCGTGGTCCTGCCCGTCGACGGAGGGGCGGTGCTCGCCTGATAGAACAGGTGGGGAACGGGCGGGGGAGGTGGGGCCGGTGCGGATCGGCGAGCTGGCGAAGGCCACGGGGGCGACCCCGCGGGCGCTGCGCCACTACGAACAGCAGGGACTGATCGAGTCGGTGCGGGCGGCCAACGGGTACCGCGACTACGACGAGCGCGCCGCCGTGCGCGTACGCAACATCCGCTACCTGCTCGACGCCGGCCTCATCCTCGCCGACATCCGGTACTTCGTCAGCTGCCTGGACGGCGACATCACCTCGGTGCCGCCGTCCCCCACGGCACTGCGCCTGGCCGAGCAGCGCCTCGCCGTCATCGACGCGCGCATCGCCGCACAGATCGAGGCCAGGGACCGCCTCGCGCGCGTGCTCCTGGACCACACGAACGCACCACAGGTCACAGCCTTCGCGTAGCCGCACACAGCCGCCTCCGCACCCGGTCCGTCCGGCGGCCGCCCCCGTTTGCGAGGCCCGCGGCGGAGTGCTGCACTGAATCGAACACCGGCTGTGGCCGCCAAGACCCCGGCTCGCCCCTGACGGCGCGCACCGTCCGGCCGGTGAGGAGGCGCTGACCTATGCCGGAATTCGACCGGGGGCCGACGGACCAGTTCGCCGAGCTCCTCACCCAGGTGCCCGATCCGCCCGTCCCCGAAGCGTTCTGGTCCGACTGGGGGCCGATCTTCTACCGGGGCCGGCTCGACGGCTCGGCCCGTGTCCTGGTCGTGGCCTCGGACCCCGGCCCGACCGAACGGATCGCCGGGCGCAGCCTCGTCGGCAACGCGGGCCAGCGCGTGCAGGGCTTCCTCGGCAAACTCGGACTGACCCGCTCCTACGTCTGCCTCAACGCATGGGCGTACGCGGTCCACCCGGGCCAGGCCCTCGCGATGAAGGACGAGCTCGACCGGCCGGAGCAGCTTGCGTGGCGCAACGCGGTCTACGACCGGGCCACGGACACGACGCTGCAGGCCGTCGTCGCGATGGGCTTCATGGCCCAGGAGGCCGTGCGCCTGTGGACCACCCGGCCCCAGGTCCCGCTCGTCGAAGTGCCCCACCCGTCCAGCCACGACGAGACGGTGCTGCTCGACGCCTGGCGCGCCGCGGTCACCCAGCTCCGCGCGCTCGTGACGCCGGACGACGACGGCGACAACACGGGCCCCACCTACAGCACCACCTTCCAGGAGTCCGACTACGGCGCGATTCCCCGCCGCGACCTGCCCTTCGGCGCGCCGGAGTTCCTGGGCGACGACGCGTGGGTACGCGCCCAGGGCGGGGCGAACTCCGTCAGCCGGCCCCGGCCGGACGACAACCACACCCTGATATGGAAGGCGCCGAGCTGATGGCGCTCATACTCCTCGGCACGGTCGTCACCTGCGACAGCGACCACCGGATCCTCGACCCCGGAGCGGTGTACGTCGATGACGACGGCCGCATCGCCGCGGTGCGGGAGGCCGGGCAGGACCCGCCCGCCGGGTTCACGAACGCGCCGCGGGTCGACACGGGCGCGCTGATACTCCCCGGCCTGATCGACCTCCACAACCACCTCCTCTACAACACGCTCCCGCTGTGGGAGGCCGTCGGCGTCCCCTACCAGCACCACGACCGCTGGGTCGCCGAGAAGGACCCGCCCGACTACTCGACGTCGGTCACCTGGCCCGCGAAGGTGCTCGGCCAGGCCGCGCCCGAGGCACTGCTCAAGTACGTCGAGGTCAAGGCGCTGGTCGGCGGGACCACGGCCATCCAGGGCGCCCCGCTCTCGACCCGGGCCGTCGACGGCTGGCTGCTGCGGATCATCGACAACGAGAAGCTGCCCGCGGGCGTCGACATGGTGATGACCGCGGCGCTCCAGCTCGACGCCGAGGTGCTGCGCGACGAACGGGCGCCGAAGCTCGACGGCACCCGGCTGCTGATCTACCACGTCGCGGAGGGCAAGCCCGGATCGATCGTCCACCGCGAGTTCGACGACCTGGAGCCGTGTCTGAAGCCCGGCCTCATCGGCGTCCACGGCACCGCCCTGACCGCCGCCGACTTCAAGAAGTGGCGGGACGCGGTGACGGCGATCAACCCCGAGGAGAAGGGCACCGTCGTGTGGTCGCCGTTCTCCAACTACTGGCTCTACCACGACACGACGGACGTCGTCGAGGCGGACAGGAAGGGGCTGCGCATCGCGCTCGGCTCCGACTGGTCGCCGTCGGGCACCAAGAACGTGCTCGGAGAGCTCAAGGTCGCCGACGCCGTCAATCGCCATGAACTCGGCGGCCGGTTCAGCGACCGCGACTTGTGCGACATGGTCACCGCGAACCCCGGCGACGCCCTCGCGACGGCCTGGGGGCCCCAGGTGGGACGCCTGCAGCGGGGCAGCGCCGCGGACCTCCTCGTACTCGAACGCCACGACCCGGGCACGGATCCGTACCGCAACCTGATCGACGCGACCGAGCGCCACATACGCCTCGTCCTGGTGCGCGGCCGCCCCTTCTACGGAACGTCGTCGTTGATGACCGCCGTCGGCGCGACGGACACCGACTCGATCACGGTGGCCGGGCTCAAGCGCCGCGTGGCCGTGCGCCAGCCGGACCGGGCCGACGCCACGCTCGACTGGCCCGGCGTCAAACGCGCCCTGGAGAAGGTCCGCGACGACCCGGTGGCCGCGTGGCGCGCCTCGCAGGACGCGCTCGCGGACTGGGGCGGGTCGCTGGACGACCCCGACGCGCCGCTCGCGCTCTTCGGCGACATGCCGGAAGGCGACACCGGTGCCTTCGCCGCCGCCGGAGAGGTCCCCCTGGACCTGGTCGTCCCGCGCCTGGACCCGCTGGTGCACGACGCCGCGTACTTCGCCGCCGTGGCCCGCAGCGGAGTGCCGCAGCTGCAGCACCTCGCGGGCTACTACCCATGAGCAGGCACACCGGGGAAGTCCCGTGAGCGCGCACACCCGGGAAGTTCCGTGAGCGTGCGCACCCGGAGCAAGCCCATGGGCAGCCTGACGATCCGGCAACCGTCGCGGACCCTGCCGGACTCGATCGGGCTCGACGCGTTCATGGCGCGGGTCGACACCGACCCGCTGCCGTCGGCGGACCGCTACCAGCTCGTGGCCGCCGCCCGCGTCCTGCTCGAAGAGCTGTACGTCCACCTCCCGCTGAAGCGGGCGATGCACGCCACCGACCCGGTCCAGCGCCTGCGCCTGCTGGAGCGCCGCCTCCAGCCCCTGAGCGAGCTGCAGTTCCACGCCGAGCTCACGCACATCTTCCGGGGCCTGCGCGACCTGCACACCGTCTACCAGCTCCCCGACCCCTACCGCGGCCATGTGGCCACCCTCGGCTTCCTCGTCGAGCGCTACGTCGACCCCGACGGGACACCGCACCACATCGTCTCCAAGATCGACCGCTCCCTCGTCCACGCGGGCTTCGACGTCGGCGCCGAACTCCACGCCTGGAACGGGGTCCCCATCGACCGCGCGATCGAACGCAACGCGGCCGTCCAGGCGGGCTCCAACCTCGACGCACGCCTGGCGCGCGGCCTCGAATCGCTGACCCTGCGGTCCCTGCGGACCGGGCCCCCGCCCGACGAGTACCAGGTCCTCCTGTCGTACCGCACCCGGGGCGGCCGCCGCCGCGAGACGCTTGTCCCCTGGCGCGTGTGCACCGCAGGACAGTACGCGGGGCGCGCGCAGGATCCCGTCCCCACGCTCGCGACGAACCTGGGCATCGACGCGGGCAACGAGACCACGCGCCAGATCAAGCGCACCCTGTTCGCGCCGCTCCCGGCGGGGCGCTCGGCCACGCAGGTTCCACGCGGCGTCGTCGAGCACCGGACGCTGCGCATCCGCGGCCGCTCCTACGCCTACGTGCGCATCTTCTCCTTCAACGTCTCGGGCGCGCGGCAGTTCGCCGAGCAGGTGGCGCGCATCGTGGCGCGCGCCCCGGCGGCCGGTCTGATCGTGGACATCCGCGGCAACCCCGGCGGCCACGTCCCGGCCGCGGAGTCCGCCCTGCAGGTCCTCAGCGAACACCCGGTCGCCCCCGTCAGCTTCTCGCTGCCCACGACCCGCGCCGCCCTCGCCCTCGCCCGGTCCAACCCCGGCTTCCGCGCCTGGACGCACTCCATCCGCGACGCCGTGGAGACCGGCGAGGCGTACTCCCAGGGCTTCCCGCTCACCGACCCCGAGGCCATCACCGCCGGTCTGCCGCGCCACACCGGCCCGAAGGTCCTCATCACCGACGCCCTGTGCTACTCGGCCGCCGACATCTTCGCCGCCGGTTTCCAGGACAACGGCCTCGGGCCCGTACTCGGCACCGCCCGGCGCACCGGCGCGGGCGGCGCCAACGTGTGGACCCATGAACTGCTGCGCGTATGGCTGCCCGAACTCCTCGGCGACCTGCCGCGCGGCGCAGGCTTCCGCGTCGCCCTGCGTCGCGCCACCCGCGCACGCGGCAACGTCGACGTCCCCCTCGAAGACCTCGGCGTCGAGGCGGACGAGCTCCACGAACTGACCGAACGCGACGTCACCGGCCACAACCGCGACCTCCTGGAGGCGGCCGCGACGCTGCTCGCCGCGCTCTAGCCGGGCTCGCCGCGCTAGATGGGCTCGCCGGGGTTCGCGGGCAGGAAGAAGTTCCAGCTGCCCTGACCGTGGTGCTGACCGTCAGGGGAGTTCCTGGAAGGGCAGGCGCCGTTGGTGGGAGCGCCGTTCCACCAGAGGCTGTAGCAGTGGACGCAGAATCTCCAGTTGTCCTGATAGGCCGTCACGCGGTCCGGTATGGGGGCGCCGGCGGTGGCTCCTCTGTCGCGGGGCGGCGACGCGGAGCCGGGCGACTCCCTGTCCTGCCCGCCCGCCTCCGCGGCCTGAGCGCCGGACGCACCGAGCGCCACCGCTCCGGTAGCCGCGGCAATGCCGCCGCCCACGGCCCGGACGACCGACCGCCGCGTCCGCTCCCGCTCGGCCTCAGCCTGCGGCGCGACCCTCTCGTTCTCGTTGTTCCCGGCCACTTCGATGACTCCCTTGTCGTGAGAAGGCGTGAGAAGGGGTGCAACTCATCGTCGTGGCCGTCACTCCCGGCCGGCCATACCGAAGGTTGGGTATGGCGGCGCGGGCCTTTCGCGGGAAAGGGCGTCAGTGCGCGCGGTCAAGTGCCGCTTGCCGCCGGGGGTCTGCAGCCCCCCGGCAGTGTGAGCCGTGTGCGCTGTGTGCGCCGTCGGTCAGCTCAGCCGCGCGTCCGCGTAGGCGACCATCGCGTCGCGCTGGTAGGCGGCGAGCCCGTCAGCGACCTTGTCGAAGTTCGCACGGAACTGCGGGTCGTCGACGTACGTCTGGCCCAGTCCCTTGTACGCGACCGCGGTCGGGGTCCAGAAGCGGCACACGCCCTCGTAGTGGGCCGCCACCTCTGCCTGCACGGCGGGGTCGGTGACCGGGGTTTCGGCCACCATGAACTCCGCTATGCGGATCATCTGCGCCGTCACCTCGCGCTGCCAGCGCTCCGTGTCCTCGGCGGTCATCGTCTCGACGGCCTGCCGGGACTGCTCCCAGGCCTCCGGCCAGCGCTCGCGCGCCTCAAGCTCGGAGCGGGAGAGCTCGGCGCGCGTGGCGTCGAAGCCCTCGAAGAGGTTCTCCGGCCTGTTGATCCGTGTCGCCATGTCGTTGGTGTCCTTGCCTTCCTCCAGTTCGGCGATGGTGCGGCCGACCGTGCGGGCGAGCGTCTCGAGCCGGTCCCGCTCCGCCAGGAGCCGTTGGTGGTGCTCACGGAGCATGGCCACCTGGTCGGCCTGGCTGTCCAGGACCGCCCGGATCTCGCGCAGCCCCACGTCCAGCTCCCGCATCAGCAGGATCTGCTGGAGCCGCAGGAGCTCGGCCTGCTCGTAGTAGCGGTGCCCGTTGCTCCCGATCCACGCGGGCGGCAGCAGGCCGATCTCGTCGTAGTGCCGCAGCGTCCGGGACGTCACCCCGGACATCCGGGCCACATCCGCGATCGACCAGGCCATGCCCTTGCCTCCCATCACCGGGCCGGTCTCTCCGGCCACATGGAGAACCGTAGAAGTTGACGCAACGGAAAGCGCAAGCCGCACCTCACGCACCGCCGCCGCCGACGGTGCCGCTGGTCCGGAACGCGTCCCCGGTGTCCAGGCCGAGGCGGGCCGCCCAGGCGAGGGCCTCGTCGAAGTCGAGGTCGCAGGGAGCGCCGCTGTCGGCCAGGTGGGCGGCGGCGAGGGTGAGCGGCGCCTTGCCCTGGTCCAGGAGGAGCGTCCACTGCCGCGCGGTGAGGGACAGATAGCGCAGGTCGGGAAGGTCGGCCAGGACGGTCAGATCGCCGACGTCGGCCCGGGAGAGGTCCAGACAGCGCAGCTGCGGGACGCCGCGCAGCGGGGCGAGGTCGACCGGGGCGGCGGTCCCCAGGTCCAGCGAGGTGAGGTGGCGGTGGCCGTCGAGCGGGGCGAGGTCGCCGCCGTCCAGCGTGACGCGTACGGACTCGACGGGCAGGCCGCGCAGTGGCGTCAGGTCGGCGGTGGCGGAGCGGTTGAGGTGCAGCAGCCGCAGGGCCGGGGCGGCGGTGAGCGGGGCGAGGTCGACCGTCCCGACGGCGTCGTTGATGTGGATGGCCTGGAGGGCGGGCGGGACCGGGTCGGGGATCGCGCCGACGATCCGCTCGGGCCCGCATCCGTGGCCGCGCCTCAGCAGGGCGAGGTGCCCCTCGTCCAGCTCGTACGCACCCTGCTCCAGCGACTTCAGGTGGTTGCCGAGCAGTGAGGTGACCGAGTCGGCGACGTACGCCGGACCCCTGTCGTGGTCGCGGCCGATGCGGATGACCTGGCCGGGGCGCCCGTCGCGGGCCGGGGCCAGGTCCACCGCCAGGTAGTTGCCGTCCTCGCCCGTGGCGAACGGCAGCCAGGCCGGGTGCCCGCCGCAGCGCCGGACCGTGTCCGGCGGGTCCGCGTCGAAGACGACCGCGTCCCGGCCCAACGACCAGCCGTGCCAGGCCGGTTCGCTCTGGTACGTGTGGACGGCGACCAGGTCCTCAAGGCTCATCCAGGCGTAGCCGTCGAGCAGATAGCGGTGCTCGAACTCGATGCAGTCGCCGTCGGCGATCGCGTACAGCGCGCGCAGGTCGGCGGGAAGCGGGCGGCCGATGCGGCGTTCGGCCTCGTCGAGGGCGGCGGCCGACGCGGGCGGCGGCAACTGCTCGGGCCGCCCCAGGATCGTGGCACGTCGCTCCAGATACGCGTGGAACCGCGCCACCGCGAGGTCCGGATCGCCTCCCGCGCACGCCGCGCCCGCCGCCTGCGCGAACCCGGGCTGAGGCAACCGGTAGCCGCTGTCCAGGACGGCCTGGAAGCCGCCCCCCACCCCGGACAGGCTGCTGACCGCGTCCGTGAACGCGACCATCCGATACGCCCCGGACGGCAGGCACACGATCTCCAGGCTGGTGTGCTCCCACCCCCGGGCCTCCCGCAACGCCTCCGCCACCTGGCCGAGCTCCGCGAACGGGCTGGGCGCCGGGTGCTCCCACGGACGCGCGCCGGGCACCGCGTACCCGCCGGACACCGATACGCCACCGCCGCCCGCGGTGCTGGCAAGCACCGCCCTGGTCCAGCCCGCCGGCGCCCGCGCGACGATCCCTTCGGCGATCTGCCGCACGGTCTGCTCCAGCGGGGCGAGTCCCCCTCCCGTAGACCTGGCCGATTCCTCAGACACAGCCGATTCCCCAGGCACCGCCGATCCCTCAGACACTTCCGACCCCTCAGACACTGCTGATTCCCCTCCCACAAGCACTGCCGAGCATCATCGCAGTGACCTCCGACAGAACGGACGGATCACGTCCGCTTGAGCTCGACGGGCGGGCAGCCCCGCCTCCGCGTACCGCGCCCACCCCTCCGGAGTGATCTGGCTCACGCGCTGTCACAGGGATCGGTCACGCGGTGTCTTAAGGGCATCCGAGACGCGAAGGAGAGCGACACCATGACCGGGAACACTGAAGTGGTCGTGATCGGCGGCGGGTACGCCGGAGTGATGGCGGCCAATCGCCTGACGCAGCGCGACGACGTGACCGTGACGCTGATCAACCCGCGGCCGACCTTCGTGGAGCGCATCCGCCTGCACCAACTGGTGGGCGGTTCCCACGAGGCGGTCGTCGAGTACCGGAAGGTCCTCGCCGAGAGCGTCCGGCTGGTGGTCGACACCGTGACCCGGATCGACACGGCCGGGCTCGGCGTCGAGCTGGCGGCCGGCGGCATGGTCGCCTACGACTACCTGATCTACGCGGTGGGCAGCGGCAGCGCGGACCCGCGCGTGCCCGGAGCGGCCGAGTTCGCCTACCCGATCGCCGGTCTGGAGGAGGCGGAGCGGCTGCGGCCGGTCCTGGACGCCACGCCCGCGACGGACCCGGTGACCGTCGTCGGAGCGGGCCCGACCGGCATCGAGACCGCGGCCGAACTGGCGGAGCAGGGCCGCACCGTGACCCTGGTCTGCGGCGAGGTGCTCGGCCCGTACCTGCACCCGCGGGGCCGACGCTCGGTCGCCAGGCGGCTTGCCGGACTCGGCGTGACCGTGCTCGCGGGCGCCGACGCGAAGGCGACGGCCGTGCGGCGCGACGCCGTGCTGCTCAGCGGCGGCCGCGAGCTGCCGAGCCGGGTGACCATCTGGACCGCGGGCTTCGGCGTGCCGGACCTGGCCGGGCGCAGCGGGCTGAGCACCGACGCCTTGGGCCGTCTGCGCACGGATGAGACGCTGACGAGCGTGGACGACAGCCGTATCGTCGCGGCCGGGGATGCGGCGGCGCCGTCGGACCTGCCGTTCCGGATGAGCTGCCAGGCCGCGCTCCAACTCGGCCCGCAGGCCGCCGAGACGGTGCTCAGCCGGATCGCGGGCGAGCAGCCCAGGCAGATCGACGTGGGGTTCATCAGCCAGTGCATCAGCCTGGGCCGCCGCACCGGCATCTTCCAGTTCTCCGACAAGAACGACACCGCCAAGAAGTACTACTTCGCGGGCCGTCCGGGCGCGAAGGTCAAGGAGCTGATCTGCAAGGGCACCGTCTGGCAACTGGGGTACGAGGCACGCAAGCCCGGAGCGCGCAGCTGGTGGTCCAAGGACCCCGAGCGCCCGCAACTGCTGCAGGCCAAGCGCGCCGAGGCCCAGGGCAGCACGGTCGAACGGGTCGCCTGAGCAGTGGGCCGCCGGGAGCGACGGATCGCCTCAGGAACGGCTCGTCAGGAGCGGCTCGGCATGTCACAGTCATGCGCCGGGTGATGTCCTTGACGGCCCACCGGGCGCTGTCCCCTGACGGCCCACGGGAACCAGGCCCGGCCGTGCGGAAGAGAGAACGAGGCATGAGCGACCAAGCCAGCGACCCGGCGACCGAGACGTTCGTCGCCCACCGCAACCTGCTCTTCACCGTCGCCTACGAGATGCTCGGCTCGGCGGCCGACGCCGAGGACGTCCTCCAGGAGACCTGGTTGCGGTGGGTCGAGGCCGACCTGGAGCAGGTCCGCGACCCGCGCGCCTACCTGGTCCGGATCACGACCCGGCAGGCGCTCAACCGGCTGCGCACCCTGCAGCGCCGCAAGGAGGCGTACGTCGGCGCCTGGCTGCCCGAGCCGCTGCTCACCACGCCCGACGTGGCCGAGGACGCCCTGCTCGCCGAGAGCGTGTCGATGGCGCTCATGCTCGTCCTCGAAACCCTTGCGCCGACCGAGCGGGCCGTCTTCGTCCTGCGCGAGGTCTTCGACGTCGGGTACGACGAGATCGCGGCCGCCGTCGGCAAGAGCCCCGCGGCCGTCCGCCAGATAGCCCACCGGGCCCGCCGTCACGTCGACGCCCGCCGCCCCCGCCAGGTGGTCTCCGCGCGCGAGACCCGGGCGGCTCTGGAGTCGTTCCGGCGCGTCCTCGAGACCGGGGACCCGCAGGGCCTCCTCGACGTACTGGCACCGGAGGTCGTCCTGGTGAGCGACGGCGGCGGCATCAAGCAGGCCGCGCTGCGCCCGATCACCGGCGCCGAGAAGGTGGCCCGCTTCATGATCGGCGGCCTCGCCAAGAACGGGCGCGGGATCACCGTCGGCTTCACCGTGGTCAACGGCGGCCCGGCGCTCGTCGTCCACCTGGACGGCGAGCTCGACGGCATCATGGCGATCCACGTCGAGGACGCCCGCATCACCGGCCTCTACTACGTCCGCAACCCCGAGAAGCTGTCCCACGTCGCGTCCGAGACTCCGCTGACCCTGCGGTGACCTGCTCGACGCGCCGGGCGGTGGCGGGACCCCGCCACCGCCCGCACGTGGTGTCCGCGCGCCCTGCCGTCAGGTCGCTGCCCGGGAACTTCGTGGACAGGCCCGCCGGGGATTCGCCCTTGTCGGGCAGGAACACCGCGATGTGGACGAGCGCCTTGACGTTGTCGTCGGCGCTGCGGCGCCCGGAGCGCTGGCCTAGAAGATCGAGAGCCCCGTCAGGGTGGTGAAGCGGTCGAGGGCGGCGACGCCCGCGACGGAGTTGCCGCGCTGGTCGAGGCCGGGGCTCCACACGCACAGGGTGCAGCGGCCGGGTACGACGGCGATGATGCCGCCGCCGACGCCGCTCTTGCCGGGCAGGCCCACACGGTGGGCGAAGTCGCCCGCGGCGTCGTAGGTGCCGCAGGTCAGCATGACCGCGTTGACCTGCTTGGCCTGGCTGCGCGTGAGCAGCGTGGAGCCGTCGGCCCGTATGCCGTGACGGGCGAGGAACCCGGCGGCCAGGGCCAGGTCGGCGCAGGAGGCCTCGATCGAGCACTGGCGGAAGTACTGGTCGAGGAGCGTGGGGACCGGGTTGGCGATGTTGCCGTAGGAGGCCATGAAGTGGGCCAGGGCGGCGTTGCGGTCGCCGTGCGCCGTCTCGGAGTCGGCGACCTTCTGGTCGACCGTGAGCTCGTGGTTGCCGGTCTCGGCGCGCAGGAAGGCGCGCAGGGTGCCGGCCGCGTCACCGGTGAGGGTCTGGAGGCGGTCGGTGACGACGAGGGCACCGGCGTTGATGAACGGGTTGCGGGGGATGCCGTTCTCGTACTCCAGCTGCACCAGGGAGTTGAAGGGGTTGCCGGAGGGCTCACGGCCGACGTGTTCCCACAGCAGTTCGCCCTCCAGGGCGAGGGTGAGGGCCAGCGTGAAGACCTTGGTGATGGACTGCGTGGAGAACGGCTGCTGCCAGTCCCCGACCCCGTAGACCGTGCCGTCGAGTTCGGCGACGGCCATCCCGAAGCGCCGCGGGTCGGCGGAGGCGAGCGCGGGGATGTAGTCGGCGGGGCGGCCCCGGCCCGGGAGGGCCTGGATCTCGGCGGCGATACGGTCCAGGACCGGCTGGAGGGACGGGGACACGGGAACTTGCTCCGTTTTCGTACGGCAATGCGGTGAGGCGTCCGGAGTACCTTACGGCAGGTCAGGCGCGTAGACGATCAGGACCTGCGATGTCGTCGGCGGCGCGCTGCCGACGTGGGCGCGGGGGAGCGGGGAACGCGAGCGGAGCCGCGCGTCCGGGCGGCGGAGCCTGCGGCTGCGGACCGCGCGGATCTGAGCCATGGTGCCGGGAGGGCCGACATGGGCTCTGCGGGCAGGGCAGGGGGAGAGCGGAAGGGCACGCCGATGCGTCAGGACTCTCCCGCCGGAGGTGGGACCGGGCAGGGAACTGGAGGCGGTGGCGGGACCGGACACGGCCGGACCGTGGTGCCGCTCGTCCGGATGACCGCCCGCGACCGGCACGAGCCGCACCGGGCCGCCACCCCGCTGGAGCTGCTCTTCGACCTCTGCTTCGTCGTGGCGGTGGCACAGGCCGGGGCACGCCTGGTGCACGCGGTCGCCGAGGGCGATCCGGGCCATGGGGTCGCGGGCTATCTCGCCGTCTTCTGCGCGATCTGGTGGGCGTGGGTGAACTTCACCTGGTTCGCGTCCGCCTACGACTGCGACGACGTCCCCTACCGGCTCGCCACGCTGGTGCAGATGGCCGGTGTCCTGGTCCTGGCCGCCGGCATCCCGCGCGCCTTCGACCACGGGGACTACGCCGTCGCGATCGCCGGCTACGTGATCATGCGGGTCGCCCTCGCGCTGCAGTGGCTGCGCGCCGCCCGCGGCGAGAGCGGCCCCGCCCGGCAGGCCGCCCTGCGCTACGCCGCCGGACTCGCCGTGGTCCAGACGGGCTGGGTCGTCCTCATGCTGCTGCCCGACGCCGCCTGGTGGTGGGGCTTCGTCCCTCTGGCCCTCGCCGACCTCGCGGTACCGGCCTTCGCCGAGCGCCACCACCGCACGACCTGGCACCCGCACCACATCGCCGAACGCTACGGCCTGTTCACCATCATCATGCTCGGCGAGACCATCGCCGCCGCCACCGTCGCGGTGCGCTCGGCCCTGGACGAGTCGGCGGCGCTGGACGAACTCCTCCCGATCGCCGCCGGCGGACTCGTCATCGTCTTCGCCGCCTTCTGGATCTACTTCGCCGTGCCCATCCACGACTACCTCGCCACCCACCAGCACCCGTTCGCCTGGGCCTACACCCACTACGTGATCTTCGGCTCGGCCGCCGCGATCGGCGCGGGCATCGAGGTGGCCGTCGAGCAGGCCACCCACCACGCCCACATCTCCACCCTCACGGCGTCCCTCGCCGTCACCGTGCCCACCGCACTCTTCATGATCACGACGTGGGCCGTGCACGCCCGCCACTTCAAGCGCGGCACCGCCCAGAACGCGGTGCTGCCCGTGGGAGCGCTCCTTGTCCTCGCCACCAGCTTCGCCGGGCACTGGGCCGTCCCGCTCGCCGGGGCAGTGCTGGCAGGTGTCATCGCCGTGGGCTTCTACCTGGCAGCCACCGAGTCCGGACCGCACACCGGTTCTTGACTCCGGGGGAACGGGCGACGGACCGGCCGCCAGGGGGTGGGGCTGGGTGCACCCCCGATGCTCGCTGTGGCCCGCCTGCCGTGCCCGCGGTGGTGACGGGCGCGCGGCGCGAGCAACCGCTTCCGGGGCAGGCCGGAGTACGTCCACCTGGTCGGTTCGACACAGCAGGTCGTGGGTGCCGTGCGGGAGGCCGTGCGCAACGGGGCACGGATCGCCGTACGCAGCGGCGGGCACTGCTTCGAGGACTTCGTCGACCACCCCAGTGTCACGGCCGTCATCGACATGACGCTGATGAGGGAGGTCTCCTTCGACGCCCAGCGCGGGGCGTTCGTCGTGGCGGCCGGGCCCCCCTCGGCGAGGTGTACCGGACGCTCTACTTCGGCTGGGGCGTCACGCTTCCGGCCGGGTACCACGCGGAGGTGGGGGCGGGCGGGCAGGTGCCGGGCGGCGGTTACGGGCCGCTGTGCCGCCTTTTCGGGCTCGTCAGCGACTACCTGTACGCGGTGGAGGTCGTCGTCGTGGACCGGCAGGGCAAGGTCAGGGCCGTGGTGGCGAGCCGCGAGGAGGACGACCGCAACGCCGCGCTGTACGCCGAGTTCGCGCTGACACGCCGGGCGGCCGGAGCCCATCTGCTCCTCGGACAGGTCGCGGCGGAGCCCGGCGAGGACCGCCGGCTGCTCGACGGCTTCCTGGGCGCGCTGAGCGACGGCACGGACCGGCCCGGCAAGCTCAGGGTCCGGCGGCTGCCGTGGCTGACCGCGGCCCTGCGCGGCTCGGGCGAAGCGGTGGGGGACTGGCACGTCAAGATCAAGTCGGCCTTCCTGCGCCGCCGGTTCACGGGCCGTCAGATCGCCGTCCTGCACCGCCATCTCACGCGCACCGACTCCGGCGTGGTTGCGGGAAGCGTCGTCCTCAACACCTACGGCGGAGCCGTCAACACGCCGTCCCCTTCCGCGACGGCCATGCCTCACCGCGACTCCGTACTGAAACTCTCCTGCCTCGCGTCCTGGTCCAGGCCCGGGCAGGCGCCCGCGTACCTGGCCTGGATACGCGCGTGCTACCGGGACCTGTTCGCCGACACAGGCGGCGTCCCCGTGCCGGGCGGGAATGCCGACGGCGCCTTCATCAACTATCCGGACACCGACCTCGCGCGACGTCTTCCGCCACAGGCTCTCCGTCCGCCCGGCCGCCGCCGGGGCGGACGGAGAGCCCGGGTGAGCCGACCTCAGGGGCGCTCCGCCGCCGGTACGGAGTGGTCGGACTGCGCCGCGGCAGGGTGCTCGGCGTCGGGTGTTCTGCTGCTGCGGTTGAACACGGTGATCGACAGCATGATGACCGCGAACCCGATGAGCTCCGACACGGTCGGGCGCTGGCCCAGCGCGGGCCAGGCGATGAGCCCCGCGGCGATCGGCACGCCGTAGAAGTACGACGCCACCCGGTCCGCGCTCTCCGACCGCATCAGCACGAACAGCAGGCTGAGCGCGCCGATCGACACGCCGACCGACATCCACAGCTCCGAGAACAGGAGCTGGGGAGTCCACCGGATGGAGCCGTTCTCGAAGATGAGCGCGCCCACGAGCATGACGACGGCCGACGAGCCGGACTGCACGAAGCCATTGATCAACAGATGGGTGCCGGGGTTCTTCACCTGGTAGTAGAACTGCCCCGTGGAGAGGCCCACCAGGCCGAGGACACCGAAGGCGACGTTGGTCGGGGTGAGCCCGGACGACGACGCCAAGCCCTGGTACACCGTGATCGCGACCCCGACGAGGCCGCCGACCAGGGCGAGGACGGACAGCGGCCGGACCTTCCGCGAGGTCACGACGGAGACCATCAGCCACACCAGAATGGGCTGCAGCGCGATGATCAGCGCCGAGACCGCGGGGGTCATGCCGAGGTCGAGCGCGTAGAACACCCCTACGGAGAACACCCCTTGGAGCAGGATCCCGCTGACGACGAGGTGTCCGTAGCCCGAGCGCGGCCAGCTGACCCTGAAGCACGCGATGAGGGCGAACAGGATGACCGCGGTCATGCCGAACCGGATGGCCAGGAAGTAGAAGGGCTCCGCATAGGGCAGTCCGAATCGACCGCCCACGAACCCTGATCCGTAGATGATGACGAACACCAACGCGATCAGCGAAACCCTCAACTTCGCGTTCTCGCCGGTCACTAGCGCATTCCCACCTTGGAGTCGACGGAGATCATGGTGGTGTGCGGACGTGACGCGGCCGACGCCGCCGGGGTGTCGGCGAGCCGCCCCGCCAGCTCGTACTCGTTGACCAGACCGACGATCTCGTTCTTCAGGACCGCGATCGCCTTCGGGTGGTCGGCGTCGTCCACGGCGAGCCGCGCGCTGGGCGCGGCCGATCGGGCCGACTTCTGCAGCGCGCTGATGCCGTACATCCTGGACAGGATGCGTCCCAATATCACGATCTTGTCCTGGGACGGAGCGTCCGCGATATGGCTCAGGTTGATGTCGGTGAGATGGAAGAACGCGTCTTCCAGATAGCCGAACCGGCCGGTGAACTCCAGCGGCGACCGCAGTCCGGACTGCTTGAACTCGCGTAGGAACAGCTGCGCCAGATGCTGGCACAGCAGGTCGTTCGTCCCGTCGAAGACGGTGTAGACGCGCGCGTCGAGCAGGGCGTAGGCGGCGATGTTGTCCGGCGCGCCCATCCGGTATCCCTCACCGCCGCACAACTGCTGGTAGTCGATGGCCGATTCCAGCATGAGTTCGGAGGCGAGCACCTTGGTCGCGAGGGAGGCGAACATGCTGCCTTCCAGATCCGCGTAGTAGTTCTCCGACACCAGCAGCTGCCGGTAGAGCGCGTTGCACACGACGTAGTTCTGCTTGATGCGGTTGACCTTGTACCGCACGTAGTCGATGTCGTGCAGGGTGCCGTCGCCGATCCTCCTCGTGCTGACCTGGCGCAGTGACTCCGTGGTCAGCCTGCGCAGGAAGCCGCTGGCCATGGCCGCCTTGCTGAACCGGGACCCGCACAGGATCTCGGCGGCGTCGCCCAGGTTCTCCCTGGTCTTGGTGAGCCGGTAGTGGCGGGGGACGCGCAGGTCCAGGGTGTTGAGGCCGTATCCGAGGTTCTTCAGGCCCAGGCTGTCGTACACCTCGGTGGTCACGAATCCGCCGTCCGACCGCTTGTGGGCGAAGTACGCGAACTCCTTGCGCTCCGGATGCTTGGCGCAGATGATCCACCAGTCCGCCTGCTCGCTGAACGCCTGCCAGTGCTTGGTGCCGGTGATCCGGTACGCGTCACCGTCGTCGTGGTACGTGGTCTGCATCCGGGCGAGGTTCGAACCGCTGCTCGGTTCGGTGAAGGCGAGACCGCCGATGACGGGGTTGTGGAGGAAGTCGTCGAAGACCTCCTCCTTGAGTACGTCGTCACCGCTGGCCGCCACATTGCGGAGGAAGAGCACGGTCACGATCATGGTGTACATGCCCATCGGCAGATTGCGCTCGGACATGATCTCGATGACCTCGCACATCTCCTGATGGCTCTCCCGGCCGCCGTACTCGCGCGGGATGGCGGGCAGGTAGATGCCGAGGTCGACCAGGGTCCGCAGGCTCTCCTTGGAGAGCGGTTCCTGCGGGAGCCGGGCGCTGTCGAATTCTTCGATACCGCGCTGAAAATGAGCAAGAAACTCTGCCGGGCCGAGCTCGACAAGCGGGTTGTGCGCAACACTCATGGCAATAATCCAATCTCAGCCAACACGATGGTTCGGGTGCTACAGCGCGCTCAATTCGGCCCGTAGGTGGTCAGGGATGGGGGTGGTGGTCTCCCTTTCGTAGTCGAAATGGACCATGACGCAGATGCCACGGGCGACTTCGGCGCCGTTCTGGGTGGCGATCTGCTCGATCGTGAGTGAGGTATTGCCGATCTTTGCCACCTTCGTCTCGACCGTGACATCGAAGGACGCGAAGATCTGCCGGGTGAAGTCGACCTCGTATCGACGCAGGATGAGCGAGAGGTCGCGCATGTTCGGTTCCTTGCTGAACAGCCGGAATATCGGCAGCCGGCCGTGCTCGAACCAGACCGGCACCGCGGAGTTGGTGACATGGCCGAGCACATCGACTTCGGAGAAGCGCGGTGAGATCGTCACCTTCATGTACTGCCCCTTAGTGAACTTGGGTAAAGTGCGATGGATGCCAGGGGCGCGGCGGGGTAACGCAAACGCCCCTAGAGTGCTGGGTCCTGGCCGTGGGTGACAGGGCAACAGGTACGAAGAGGGGCCATTCTGTTCCCGCAGGGAGGCTTCTCGCTGACGTGTGAATCTTGCATCAAGTTCATGATCATTTGTGAGCGCGGACGGGCTTTGGCTCAAAAGTAGGTGGTCCCACCATGTGCTTTGGTGCGAACTGGCCAGATATACGCCCGAGTCGGGCCGTAAATAAGTCCCAAGTCACCTTCAATTGTGCAAAATCAGTGATCATCATCCATTCCGGGTCATTGCGACACGGTCATGGCGTCCCTACCGACGAGCCCGGGAAATTCGCTACCGCGCAGGCCGACAAGGGCCGAGACTCGTCCCATGGCTGACATGGGGCTCTTCCGGGATGCGGTCACCGCGTGGGCGGCCGGCGGCCCCGGCGACCCCGCACGCGATCTCGCCGCGCGACTGCCCGTGCGCGCGGCCGTCCTGCTCGAAGGGCTGAGCGACGCGGCGGCCGTCGACGCGCTGGCCGCGCGCCGCGGCCGGGACCTGGCGGCCGAAGGGATCTGCGTCCTGCCGATGGGCGGCGCGATGAGCGTCGGGCGCTTCGCCCAACTCCTCGGGCCGCCCGGCCTGGACCTGCGCCTCACGGGCCTGTGCGACGAGGCGGAGCGGCGCTACTACACCCGCGGCCTGGAGCGGGCCGGTGCGACACGGGCGACGTTCTTCGTCTGCGCCGCGGACCTGGAGGACGAACTCATCCGCGCGCTGGGCGTCGCACGCGTGGAAGAGGTCGTCCGGGCGGAGGGTGACCTGCGCGCCCTGCAGACCTTCCAGCACCAGCCCGCGCAGCGGGACCGCACCGCACAGCAGCAGCTGCGGCGCTTCCTCGGTACGAAGAAGGGGCGCAAGATCTCCTACGGCCGCGCCCTCGTCGAGGCCCTCGACCCCGACCGCGTACCCGCCCCGCTCGACGACCTGCTCACCGGCCTCTGACAAGGGGCTCTGACAGGAGCGCCCAGCAGGGGCGTCCCACAGGGGCCTCTCGCGGGGGCCCTGACAAGCGTGTGCCGGAGGAGGCGCGCCGCACATTGCGCGCGCTCTCGGTCATGTGGCTGGAATGCCGCTGGTCGGTCGGATAAACCCCGCACGGAGTGAGATCACCGCATCGGGTATGACCAACAGCTTTATCGGGCGACTGGGGCGGAGCGGCCGTTACCGTTCCCTGGGAACTGGGCGAATTCCCAGCGATATCCCACCACTTCCTCTTTCACCGGCCGGTGCGCGTACGCCGACCGATCCCCTTGCGAAGGAGAGCCCGCCCGATGACCGTTGAGACAGGCCCGGAAGCGGACGTCGAGCCGCCCCGGCAGTCCAGTCTGGGCACCGCGGCTGCCCGCAACCTCACCACCACGACCAAGTCCGCCCCGCAGATGCAGGAGATCACCTCCCGCTGGCTGCTGCGGGTGCTCCCGTGGGTGGAGACCAAGGGCGGCACCTACCGGGTGAACCGTCGGCTGAGCTACACCGTCGGAGACGGGCGCATCGAGTTCGTCCAGGACGGCGGCGACGTCCGGGTGATCCCCCGCGAGCTCGGCGAACTGGCCCTGCTGCGCGGCTTCGAAGACGTGGACGTGCTGACCGCGATCGCCGGCAGATGCGTTCAGCGCGACTTCCGTCCCGGCGAGATCCTGGCCGAGCGCGGCGCCGCCGCCGAGCAGATCCATCTGATCGCCCACGGCCGCATCAACCAGACGTCCGTCGGCAAGTACGGCGACGACGTCGACGTCGCCGTGCTCGCCGACGGCGATCATTTCGGCGAGCAGGCCTTGCTGGACGCCGACGCCACGTGGGAGCACACCGCCACCGCGGAGACCGCAGGGACGCTGCTCACGCTGTCCCGCGCCGACTTCACCGCCGTGCTGGAAACGGCGCCGGGCCTCCGGGAGCACATCGAGCGGTTCAGCTCGCTTCCCGCGCAGCGGCAGAACCGCCACGGGGAGGCCGAGATCGCGATGTCGGCCGGCCACACGGGCGAGGTCGAACTGCCGGGCACCTTCGTGGACTACGAACTCCACCCGCGCGAGTACGAACTCTCCGTCGCCCAGACCGTTCTGCGGGTCCACACCAGGGTCGCCGACCTCTTCAACGGGCCGATGAACCAGACCGAGGAGCAACTCAGGCTGACCATCGAGGCGCTGCGCGAGCGCCAGGAGCACGAGCTGATCAACAACCGGGAGTTCGGCCTGCTCCACAACGCCGACTACAAGCAGCGGATCCAGACCCACTCGGGCCCGCCGACCCCGGACGACCTCGACTCCCTGCTCTGCCGCCGCCGCGGCACCAAGGTCTTCCTCGCCCACCCCAGGACGATCGCGGCGATCGGACGCGAACTCAACACCCGCGGGCTCTACCCCGACCACGTCGACCTCGGCGGGCAGCAGGTGCCGGCCTGGCGCGGGGTGCCGATCCTGCCCTGCAACAAGATCCCCATCAGCAAGGAGAACACCAGCTCGATCCTCGCCATGCGCACCGGCGAGGACAACCAAGGCGTCATCGGGCTGCGCCAGACCGGCCTGCCGGAGGAGTACGAGCCGGGCCTGTCGGTGCGCGCCATGGGCATCAGCGAGCAGGCGATCGTCTCGTACCTGGTCACCACGTACTACTCCGCCGCGATCCTGGTGCCCGATGCGCTCGGCGTGCTGGAGGACGTGCAGATCGCCCGCAGGCGCGAGTGAGCGTTCCGCTGGATTTTGCGGATTTCAGCTGCGGGTTCGTCGTGGCTGGTCGCGCAGTTCCCCGCGCCCCTTCGGGGCGCCTTACCGGCCGCCCTACCGGCCGCCCCGTCCCGGGCCGGGCTAGCCGCCCGGGATTCGGGAGAGCCCATCCATCTCACCAAGGAGCTTACGGATGCCCGATCCAGAGCTTTCCCCTCCGCAGTCGAGCCTGCCCGGCGCTGCGGCCCGCTTCGGGGTCCATGTCCTCGCCCCCGCCCACACCGCGGCCGCCGCGGCCGCCACCAGCGCCGAGCCCGCCGCTCCCGCTCCGCCCTCCGTCCCGGCCCCCGCCGCGGACACCCCGGTCCTGGAACGGCTCCTGCGCGGCCCCACCGGCCTGGGCACCCAGGGCCTGCACCTGGGCCGGCGCGAGGAGCCGCCGGAGCCCGTAGCGCCCGCTGAGCCCGCTGAGCCCGTCGCGCCCGCCGAGGCACCGGCGGAAGGCAGGCCCATTCCCGGCATCTACCACCACCCGGTGCCCGAGCCCGATCCGGTGCGGGTGGAAGAGGTCAGCCGCAGGATCAAGGACTGGGCGGTGGACGAGATCGCGCTGTACCCCGAGGAGTGGGAGAGCCAGTTCGACGGCTTCTCCACCGGGCGGTACATGGTCGCCTGCCATCCGGACGCCCCGACCATCGACCACCTGATGATCGCGGCGCGCCTGATGGTCGCCGAGAACGCGGTCGACGACTGCTACTGCGAGGACCACGGAGGCTCGCCCGTCGGCCTCGGCGGCCGCCTCCTGCTCGCGCACACCGCCCTGGACCCCCTGCACTCGACGAAGGAGTACCAGCCGCAGTGGGCGGAGTCGCTCCACGCGGACGCCCCGCGGCGCGCGTACCGCTCCGCCATGGAGTACCTGGTGCGACAGGCCACTCCCTCCCAGGCCGACCGGTTCCGGCACGACATGGCCCGGCTGCACCTGGGGTACCTCGCGGAGGCCGCCTGGGCCGAGACGGACCACACGCCCGAGGTGTGGGAGTACCTGGCGATGCGGCAGTTCAACAACTTCCGGCCGTGCCCCACCATCACGGACACGGTCGGCGGCTACGAACTCCCGATGGACCTGCATGCCCAGCCCGCCATGCAGCGCGTCCTCGCGCTCGCCGGGAACGCCAGCACCATCGTCAACGACCTGTACTCGTACACCAAAGAACTCGACAGTCCCGGGCGGCACTTGAACCTGCCCGTGGTGATCGCCGAGCGTGAGGGCCTCTCCGAGCGCGACGCCTATCTGAAGGCGGTCGAGGTCCACAACGACCTCATGCGCGAGTTCGAAGCCGAAGCCGCCGCTCTGGCGGCCTCCTGCCCCGTTCCGAGCGTGCTGCGCTTCCTGCGGGGCGTGGCCGTGTGGGTCGACGGCAACCACTACTGGCACCAGACCAACACCTATCGCTACAGCCTGCCCGACTTCTGGTAAGAAATGGACTCATCTGTGACCAGCACCGCGTTCAGCGTCAACGGCACCTCCGCTTTCGTCCCCGCCCCGGCGTCGCCCTACCAGGGGGACATCGCCCGCTACTGGGACCAGGAGGCCAGGCCCGTGAACCTGCGTCTCGGCGACGTCGACGGGCTCTACCACCACCACTACGGCATCGGCGACGTCGACCACGCCGCGCTCGGTGACCCCGGCGAGAGCGCCTACGAGAAGAAACTGATCGCCGAGCTCCACCGCCTGGAGTCGGCGCAGGCCGACGCCCTCCTGGACCACCTCGGCTCCATCGGGCGCGACGACACGCTCGTGGACGCGGGCTGCGGCCGGGGCGGTTCGATGGTCATGGCCCACCAGCGGTTCGGCTGCAAGGTCCAGGGCGTCACCCTCTCGGCCAAGCAGGCCGACTTCGCCAACCGCCGCGCCGACGAACTGGGCATCGAGGACCACGTCCGCGCCCGCGTGTGCAACATGCTCGACACGCCCTTCGAGACGGGCAGCGCCGCGGCCTCGTGGAACAACGAGTCGAGCATGTACGTCGACCTGCACGACCTCTTCGCCGAGCACTCCCGCGTCCTCGCGACCGGCGGCCGCTACGTGACCATCACCGGCTGCTGGAACCCGCGCTACGGACAGCCCTCGAAGTGGGTCTCCCAGATCAACGCGCACTTCGAGTGCAACATCCACTCGCGCCGCGAGTACCTGCGCGCCATGGCCGACAACCGCCTCGTACCGCAGACCATCATCGACCTAACGGCCGCGACCCTCCCGTACTGGGAGCTGCGGGCCACGTCGTCGCTGGTCACCGGCATCGAAGAGGCGTTCATCAACTCCTACAAGGACGGCTCCTTCCAGTACGTCCTGATCGCGGCCGACCGCGTCTGACCGTCCGTCGGCTCAAGGGGCCGGGCCGTCACACGACGGTCCCGGCCCCTACGGGGTGGCAGGCGCGGCCTGTTGCCCACCGCTCCCGCTCCCCTACAGTGCGTGCTGCCCGTACTCGCCCGTGACGCCGTACCGCCGCCGCACCGCCGCCGAACAGGAGCAGCCCCGTGGCCACCCACGCCCGCCCCGGCTCCCTCCCGAGTCCGTCCCCGACGGGCCGCCGGGTCCCCGAGCTCGATCCCGCCCTCGTCGGGCAGTGGCAGACCGGGGGAGGGGAACTCATCGACCTCTTCACCCAGGCGCACCAACGGCTCGGCGGCGTCGCCGCGTTCAGGCTCGGACCGCGCCCGACCGTCCTGGTCACCGCCCCCGAGGCCGTGCAGCACGTGCTCGCGCTCAAGCCCGACCGGTACGTGAAGCGCTCGCACCGCGCCCGGCTGCTGATCGGCGACGGCCTCCTGGCCGCGACGGGCGAGGCGTGGCAGCGGCAACGGCGGCTGCTGCAGTCCCAGTTCACCGGCCGCGGAATGCGCCGCTACGAGCAGCGGATCACCGAGGCCGCCCGGACCACCGCGGCCCGCTGGGCCGAGTACGCCCGCACCGGGCAGGCCTTCGACGTCGGCGAAGAGATGCGCCGCTTCGCCCTGGACACCATCTGGCGCTCCCTCACCGGACACCCCCTCGACCCCGGCACGGAGCGCGAACTGGCCTCCCTGCCCGCCGTGGTGGCCGCGCTGCCCAGCCTGCCCGCCGACGTCGCCGCGGCCCAGGGGGCCGTCGCCGCCGAGCTGGCCCGGGTCGACGCCGTGGCGAGCCGCGCCATCGCCGCCGCCCGCGAAGGCGAGGCCGGACCCGAAGGACCGGGTCTGCTGCACGTCCTGCTCGACGCGTCCGGGACGCGTCCCGAGTACACCGACCGGCTGATCCGCGACGAGCTCGTCACCCTGATGCTCGCCGGCCACGAGACCACCGCCACCACCCTGACCTGGCTCTACCTCCTGCTCGACCGCAACCCGCAGGCGCGCGAGCAGGCCCTGGCCGCGGGCCCCGATGGCTCCCCCGACCGGCGCCAGGCCGTCCAGGCGCTCGTCCACGAGACGCTGCGCTTCTACCCGTCGGCCTGGATCCTGCCGCGCTGCGCGGCCGAGGACGACGTCCTCGCCGGATACGAGATCGAGGCCGACACCGACATCCTGGTCTGCCCGTACCTCACGCACCGGGACCCCGAGCTCTGGGACGACCCCGAGCGGTTCGACGCGCAGCGCTTCACCACGCCCGGACGGCGCCCCACCCACCCGGGAAGCTACTTCCCGTTCGGCGTCGGACCCCGGGCCTGCCTGGGCCTGCAGTTCGCCCTGCGGGAGACGACGGTCCTCCTCGAGCACCTGCTGCCCGCCCACACCCCGCGCTTCCACTCCACCCCGACGAGGGCCGCGTACAGCATCACCGTCCGCCCCGACGGCCCGACCACCGCGGTGCTGGGCAGCTAGCGCGCCCGGTCAGCGGTCCGCCACCCAGGTCGGGATCGTTCACGCAGGACAGGATGCAGCCGTCGTCCTCGTCCCTCGCGCCCCCTTCCCGGCGGCCGCCGCGTCGAACGTGAGGGGGCGGTGAACGCGCCCTTCAGCGTGGCGCGGAAGTCGTACGGGCGCACCGTGTCGAGGTCGCTGTCCAGCTCGTACGGCAGCGGCCCGCCCTCCTGGAAGCGGGTCTGGGGCCCGGGCGAGGGTGGGCCTGGTGCCGCCCCTCGCGGACGGCACAGGGCGCTGCGCGGTCTCTTCACCGGGATCGCACCCGAACGTACGCTCCGCCACGGAGCCGACCCGCGAACCGGGCCGCTCGACCGTGCGGCCCTTTCACCCACCCCGCCCCGAGGTGACCAGTGGACACCGACACCCCCTTCACCCGCCCCGTCCGTCTCGACGCGAGCGCAGGTGACATCCACGGCGAGAACGAGAAGCTCCGCGCTCTCGGCCCCGCCGTACGCGTGGAGCTCCCCGGCGGAGTGCCCGCCTGGGTCATCACCCGCCACCAGACCCTCCAGGAGCTGCTCGCGGACCCGCGCATCGCCAAGGACCCCGCCCACTGGCCCGCGTTGCGCGAGGGAAGGGTCCCTGAGGGGTGGCCCCTGATCGACTTCGTCACCAACCGCGGCATGACCACCGCCGACGGCGAGGACCACCGGCGCCTGCGCAATCTGGTCACCCAGGCCTTCACACCACGGCGCGTCAGCGCGATGCGGCCCCACATCGAAGCGATCACGCACCGACTCCTCGACGCCCTCGCCGAGCACGGCACCGCTCCCGTCGACCTGCGCCGCCACTTCGCCTACCCGCTGCCCATGGCGGTGATCGGCGACCTCCTCGGCGTCCCCGAGGAGCGGTTCGACGCGTTCCGGAGCCTGTCCGCGAGCGTGACCAGCAGCGCCACCACACCGGAGGAGACGCTGGCCACCCGGCAGCGCCTGCACGCCCTTCTGACCGAACTCGTCGCCGCGCGGCGCCGACGGCCGGGCGAGGACCTGACCAGTCATCTGATCGCCGCACGCGATGACGGCGACCGGCTCACGGAGCCGGAGCTCATCGGAACCCTCGTCCTGGTCCTCGTGGCAGGGCACGGCACCACGCTCAACCTGATCACCAACGCGACCAGGGCCCTGCTCACCCACCCTCAGCAGCACGCCGCCGTGACCGCAGGACACCAGCCGTGGAGCGCCATGATCGAGGAGACCCTGCGCTGGGACTCTCCCGTCGCGCACTTCCCGCTGCGCTACACCCTCGACGACATCACCATCGACAACGTGACGATCCCGCGCGGCGACGCCGTCCTCGCCTCGTACGCGGCCGCGGGCCGGGACCCCGGTCAATACGGCCCTGACGGGGCCGAGTTCGACATCACGCGCCCGCCGTCCAAGCACCTGTCCTTCGGACACGGCCCGCACTACTGCCTCGGCGCCGCCCTGGCCCGCCTCGAAGCCGGGATCGCCCTCCCGGCCCTGTTCCACCGCTTCCCGCACATGACCCTGGCGGTGCCCGAGGACGAGCTGGTCCCGCTGCCGTCCTTCGTCAGCAACAGCGTGCGGGAACTGCCGGTCAGCCTGTGGCCGGATTCCCCTCCGGGGTGCGCAGGCTGAGGTTCATGGGGATGTCGTCGGCCGCCCAGAGCACGAACCGTTCGATCGGTGTCACGTCGTGTCCGGGTACGGGGTGGAACCGGAAGCGCTTGAGGAGGACGGCGAGGACCAGCTCGGCCTCGACCATGGCCAGGGCGGCGCCCTCGCAGCTGCGCGGGCCGAGGCCGAAGGGGATGTACGCGAGGCGCGGCCGCTTGGCGCTCTCCTCGGGGGTGAAGCGCTCGGGGCGGAAGCGGTCGGGCTCGGGCCAGTGGTCGGGGTTCATGTGCACGGCCCAGAACGGGTAGAAGATCGTCGTTCCGGCGGGGATGTCGTAGTCGCCCAGGACGAGGGCTTCGGTGGTCTCGCGCGCGCCGTAGGGGCCGGGCGGGTAGAGGCGCATCGACTCCTTGAGGGCCATCTCCAGAGAGGGGAGCCGCCTCAGGTCGGTGTACTCGGGCGCCGCCCGGTCCCCGAGCACGCGGTCCAGCTCGTCGGCGACGCGTTCGGCCACCTCGGGATGGCGGCCCAGCAGATGCAGGGTCCAGGAGACGGCGACGCCGGTGGTGTGGTGGGCGGCCAGCATCGTCACCATGACGGTGTCGCGGATCCGCGCGGGTGACGCACCGGCGTCGATGAGCGCCCCGATCAGATCGCTCCTGTCCGCGGGCCCGTCGGTACGACGGCCCGCACGACCGCTGGAGGGATGGGCGGCGATCACCTCGTCGACCGTCGCACGCAGGTAACTCAGCGCTTCTTCCGCCCGCTTGGCGCGCTCGTCCGGCGTCCCGGGCAGGGGCACCTGGTAGAGCCGTCCCAAATATTCGGTGAGGACGTCCTCGAACGCGGCGATGACCCGGTCCGGGTCGGCGGCGTCGCTGTCCAGCGCGTACTGGCAGATCATGCGCAGCGTCAGGGCGGTGAGATCCTTCTGCAGCGCCACGGGCCCGCGTCCGGCCTCCGCGGCCCAGCGGTCCGCGAGCCCCGTGGCCAGCGCCGTGAACTGCCCGAAGTGCCGCTCGTGGGAAGGGCGCCCGGCAAGGACGGAGAGGAGCAGCCGCCGCCACGGGGTGTGCTCCTCGGCCGGTAACACCTGTAAGTTCCCCGCCTCGCACAGCGGGGCCAGGAACGCGAACAACTGCTGCGGCCGCTCGTCGACCTGAGCGGTGGCCTCGAGCAGTACGGGGTCGGCGACCGACACGGCCGTCTCCGCCCCCGGAAGCTGGAACCGCACGACGGGCCCGTACTCGGCGTGCAGCTGCAACTGGTACGTGTGCAGCCCGCCCGCCGCCGCGACAGCCCCCACCCCACCGTCCGCCCGGGGCTCGGGTCCAGGGATCCGCATGGCCATGCCTCCTACCGGCAGATCGAGCGGGTCATGACGATCGCCCAAGCACCGTACCCAGGGCGCACTCCGCCGGAAAGTGCGCCCAAGGTCAGGCCCGCCGGATCGCGGCGATGTCGAACTCCAGCGTCACCTTCGGGCTCACCAGGACCGCGGTCGCGGCGTTCCAGTTCACGCCCCAGTCCTTGCGGTTGATCGTGGCGGTGCCCTTGAGGTCGACGCGGAAGAATCCCCGTGGGTCGTGCTCGGCGCCGGTCAGTTCGACGTCGACGGTGATCGGGTGGGTGACGCCGTGCAGGGTCAGGTCGCCGGTGACCTTGAAGTGGGTCTCGTCGGACGGCTCCACCCGGGTCGAGGTGAAGGTGATGTAGGGGTGGTCGTCCGTGTGCAGGAAGGTGGCGCGCAGCTGGTCGTCGCGCTGCTGGTGGTGGGTCTGGATGCTCGTTGCCCGGATCGTGAGCTGTGCGCCGGACTGCGACGGGCGGTCGCCGTCCAGGTGCGCGCTGCCCTCGAAGGCGTCGAACTGTCCGCGCACCTTCGTGCCCATGGTGTGCCGGGCGACGAACCCGATCCGGGTGTGGGCGGTGTCGAGAACGTAGTCGCCGGCCAGCTCGCCGGGTCTGGTCGTGGTGGACATGCTGGGTGACTCCTGGGGGAGGGAAGGGGGGAGCTGGTGGTGGGGCGGTGTGGGTCGAGTGGTACGACGGCCGGACCCCCGCGCGTGGAGGTCCGGTGTCCGGCCGTCGTCGTCAGCTGTGTTCGCGGTGGGGGATCAGGCGAACTGGCCGGGCGTGTAGTCGCCCGCGGGACGCTGGGTGATGACGTTCAGACGGTTGAGGGCGTTCATGACGGCGATGGTCGACACCAAGGCGGCGAGCTGGTCCTCGTCGTAGTGCTTGGCCGCGTTCGCCCAGACCTCGTCGGGGACCCCGCCGGCCGCGTCGGCGATGCGCGTGCCCTGCTCCGCCAGCTCCAGGGCGGCCCGCTCGGCCTCGGTGAACACCGTGGCCTCCCGCCAGACCGCGACCAGGTTGAGGCGTAGCGAGGACTCCCCGGCGTGCGCGGCGTCCTTGGTGTGCATGTCGACACAGAAGCCACAGCCGTTGATCTGACTGATGCGGAGCGCGAGGAGTTCCAGCGTCGCGGGCGGCAGCGGTGCGTCCATGAGTGCCTTGCCCGCCGAGACGATGTGCTTCAGGGCCTTGGCCGAGACCGGGTTGGTGAAGATGTCGAGACGGGTGTCCATGGTGATCTCCTCTTCGTGCGGGGCCGTTCCGGCGCAGATGCGGAACAGCTGTTCGCGGGATTGTGTTCGTCCCAGCAGTTACGACGAGGCGGCCCCGCGGAATGTGAGGTGACGCGACGACGTCACATTC